>JAIKYN010000347.1 GCA_024683155.1 Lachnospiraceae bacterium
TTTCGGATCTCCATAGGTATTGGTGAAGGACTGAAAGTAGGCGATATATTTCCGGGCACTGGTCTTTTTTTCGATCCGGGTTTTGGCTTCTTCGATCTGTTCGGCAACCGGCTGAAAGGATGCCGCAAATTCACCGGATCCGCCTTCCGAGCAGAACGTACAGCCTCCGTAGCCTATGGTTCCGTCCCGATTGGGACAACTGCACCCGGAGGATAAAGACAATCGATATACTTTTTCACCGAAGGTTTCGGTCAGATAGTCGGATAATCTTCGCATATTCTCTAGTCCGCCCTGATCGCCCAGCGCATTTTGGTGGATTTACTTCTGGGATTGACCCTGCATTCTTCTGCCGAAGGACGGATCACGTCGCTGGAAGCCTCTGCATAGATCCCGCTTTTAGTACCTTCCTTGAATGCTTTTTTCACCAGCCGGTCTTCTCCGGAATGAAAGGTTAAGATGGCTACCCTTCCACCCGGTTTTAATATCCCGGGAAGCTTCTCCAGAAAGGCATACAGCACTTCAAACTCACTGTTTACATCTATACGAAGGGCCTGAAATACCCTGGCACAGCTTTTCTTTACCATCATCTCCCGCTCGGAAGCAGGTACTTTATAAAGGGCCTGGGAAACAGCTTCTCTAAGGGCCGTGGTGGTATCCATGGGATCCCCTGCAGCCATCTTACGAAATACCTTCTGTGCGATCTCTTCCGCATATGGCTCATCGGAATTTTCCACCAGCATCCCAACGAATTCCTCCTGGGTAATGCTATGAAGCCGCTGTGCCGCACTTTGTCCATGAGTGGGGTCCAGACGCAGATCCAAGGGGCCGTCGATCTTATAGGAAAAACCTCGTTCCGGATTATCGATCTGCATGGAAGATACACCCAGATCCGCCAGCACAAAATCAAAAAGTCCCGCTTCTGCCGCCACCTGATCAATATTGGCGAAGTTGATCAGGCGAAACTGAAACCGGTCTTCTCCAAATCCTGCATTTCGAAGGCGTTCCACTGTCTTCTTGGATTCAATGGGATCCACATCCAGCCCGTAAATACAGCCTTCTCCGGCAAGGGCTTCCAGCATACGGCGGGTATGACCTCCGTATCCCAGGGTACAATCCAGCCCCTGCTGTCCTGGTTTTATCTGCAGAAACTCCAGGATCTCCTCCACCATAATGGAAAGATGCATTCCTGCAGGAGTCGAACCCTTTTGGATCACATGCTCCACTATATCCCCATATTTTTCGGGATTTTGTTCCTTATATTTTTCTTCGAATTTCTTCGGATATTTCCCGGAGTAGTGAACTCTCCGTTTGTGCTTGTTTTCTTCCATTGATACCTGCTTTTTATCTGAAGCCCTGTTGAATGTGAACTGCCCATCACCTGAAGAAAATGGATTTTTCGGGCCAATGATTTATAAAATGTCCTCATTTATTGTAATACATTTTCGCAGAAGATTGGATGTTCCCGCCAAAATAACAAAACCACCTGCCGTAGCAGATGGTTTTGAGAATGGTAATCTCTGTTTTCGATATCAGAATTTAACGACTTCCGGAGCTTCGGTAAAAGAAGAGAAGGTTGCCACTGCATCCTTCATATACAATACCTCGGTATTATCGTCTTCTGCAGAGTACATACCCTGTAAGGAAGGATACGCATCCAGCATATGCTTCTTTGCTTCTACCCGGTCATCCCGTACCAGGGTGCAGGCTACACGCAGCCACTTACCGCCGGCAAAGGCACAGATCTCTACCTTGGGATTTGCCTGGATCTGCTTGGATACGTCTTTGGACTTACCGGTCTGAATGTATAATTTATCCTCAAACAGATCCACGGTTCCGAAGGGACGCACTCTGGGCTGATCTCCTTCCACGGTTGCCAGATAATAGGTTTGAGCATCTTTTAAAAACTGATAGACACGATTCATAGAAAAACTCCTTTCAAAAACGTTGACAAATGTCTAACATAAGTGTACTCTTATTTGAGTAGTTAGTCACCTCTAACTATAGAATTTTACAAACGCTTTATTATTTCTGATTTACGAAGGCATAAGGAACGTCTACACTCTAATTAGAATGTACGATATAACGAAGCTGTTCGATATTTTAGAACAGGATAATAATGATAGGATGTGTAATAAGGAGACTGAACAATGATGAACTTAGAACTTTTAAGAGGCATCCTGCTTCCCTTCCTGGGAACCAGCCTTGGTGCCGCCATGGTATTTGTACTGAAAAAAGATATTTCCGACCGTCTGCAGAAGACCCTTACCGGATTTGCCGCAGGTGTCATGGTAGCGGCTTCCTTCTGGAGTCTTTTACAACCCGCTCTGGATTCCAGTGAAGCTCTGGGAAAGTTATCCTTTATTCCCGCTGCCGTAGGCTTTTTGATTGGTATCTTCTTCCTGTTATTCCTGGATATGGTGACGCCCCATATGCATATGGATCATGTCAATGAGGGTCCCGAAAGCAAATTAAAATCCACCACCAAGCTGATCCTGGCGGTTACCCTGCATAACATTCCCGAAGGTATGTCTGTCGGTGTGATCTATGCCGGCTGGCTTTCCGGCAACGTTGGCGTATCTGCCGCCGGTGCTCTTGTACTGGCCATCGGTATTGCCATCCAGAACTTCCCGGAAGGTGCCATTGTTTCCATGCCCCTTCGTGCAGAAGGAATGCCCAAATCCAGGACCTTCCTTTACGGCGTTCTTTCCGGTATCGTTGAACCCATTGCCGCTGTGATCACGCTGTTTGCAGCTGGTCTGGTGGTTCCGGTCCTTCCCTATCTTCTGGCCTTTGCAGCCGGTGCCATGATGTACGTGGTTGTGGAAGAACTGATCCCGGAAATGAGCGAAGGGAAACATTCCAATGTGGGAACCATTTCCTTTGCCATCGGATTTGTACTGATGATGATCTTAGATGTAGCCCTTGGCTAAGGGCTACATCTTTTTTCTGAAATCAACTTGAAGAAACTTATATCTGCTCACAGGATCATTTCCCGTTTCTGTATTCCTTAGCTGCGGCAATAAAGCCCTTAAACAAGGGGTGCGCCTTATCCGGTCTGGACTTGAATTCGGGATGATACTGTACACCCAGATAGAAGCTTTCTTCCGTCAGCTCCATTTCTTCCACCAGACGATCGTCCGGAGATGTACCTGCAAAGGTTGCTCCTGCTTTTAAGAATTCCTCCCGGAAATCATTGTTTACTTCATATCTGTGACGATGACGTTCCCGGATCTCAGCCTTTCCATAGCACTGTTCCAGCTTGCTGCCACTTTGGATCTTACAAGGATAAGCGCCCAGACGAAGGGTACCGCCCTTATCAATGGA
>JAIKYN010000242.1 GCA_024683155.1 Lachnospiraceae bacterium
GGAATATATGAAATTGGGTGAACAAGGCGGTCAGGATCCATTGACCGCAAGGAAGGAAAACAACTTCATAAACAGATGGGTCTGCCGTGTGGACGGTGCGCCGTTATGGGCATTGGGATTTTTACTCCTTTTGATCTGGTATCTGCCGGTGATCCTTCTTGGAGAGAATGTTCTCTTCGAGATCGCTGATCAACTGGATGAAACCCTCTTTACCTACGTGGTGAACGGGAAATATCTGTTTTCCGGGGCAGAGCTGTACCCGGAAATGATGGGCGGCTTATCGGCCAACAGTTTCTCTGTTTCGGCGCCGCTGTTTGTGATACTGTACCATTTCCTGCCTACCTTTCAGGCTTTTTGCATTCAGGACCTGATCATCGGGATCTGTGCCTTCTTCGGAATGTATGCCTGTGTAAAAGAGATTACGGGAAGCAATCTTGGTGCATTGTGTGCTGGCGGGATGTTTTTATTCCTGCCGTTTCTGCCTGTATATGGCTTGTCCGTAATGGGTGGACCGCTTCTGATCTATGCTTATGTGGCATTGTATCGAAAAAAACATGTGTCGCTGTGCTTTCTTCTGATCCTGTTTTTTACCGCTACCGCACACCTGGTATTACTGGGATATGTGGCACTGATCACCGTTTTCCTGGTCTGCGTATGGAAGCTGGCCCATAAAGAGTGGAATCTGCCATTCTATATCGGCGGGGTACTGCTCCCCATAGGGTACGCGCTGATCAACGGCAAGCTGTTCCGGTCTCTGGTCACAACGGGCAGCAGCGAAACCATCTCTCATCGTACAGAGATGGTAAATTATGCTTCGGATTTTAAGGAAAATGTGGTAAATCTGTTTCTGGGAAGCGGACAGCATGCATTTTCCTATCATAAATATCTGATCTTACCGGTGCTTGCAGTGACGATCATTTATGCTGTGAGAGTCCTTTTTTGGGGGGATCTGCATAAAATAAGCCCGGAACCCGGACCGAAGCCGGTACAGGATCAATGGAATCTTCGAAAAATGACCGGTTTGTTGCTGGGGCTGTGGGGATGTGTCCTGGTGATCGCACTTTTTTACGGTTTTTATTACACGAGAACAGTGGTCGATTTTCGCAATGCAGTCACCGGGATCCTGCATTATTTTCAAATGCAGCGGTTTTATTTTGCTTATCCTACCTTGTGGTATCTCATGGCCGGAATCTGTGTGGGACTGATCCTGAAGGATGAGCAGCTGAAACGGAAACCGGTGTTTTTACTCCTGTTTTTGCTGACGCTTTTGCCGACTGTGATAAATATTAAGGATAACAGTACCTGGTTCTTAAACATTCGCCAGTATAATGATCTAAGATCCGGGGGAGACGGTCTGGATGTGATGAGCTGGAAACAGTACTTCGGAGAAGATGTTTATCAGCAGATCGCAGAGCAGATCGAGACGCGGACCGGAGAAGGTAAGGAGGAATACCGGGTAGCCAGCCTGGGGGTAAGTCCCGCAGTGGCACTTCACAATGGTTTTTATACCATTGATGGTTATTCCAATAATTATCCTCTTGCGTATAAAAAAGATTTTCGGGAGATCATTGCAAAAGAGCTGGAACAGACGGAGGCCATGCGGCTGTACTTTGATGAATGGGGCAGCAGATGCTGTCTGTTCAATCATGAAAGCCAGAATTATTATTATTTAAAAAAAGGCGCAGATTTTAGTTATAAGGAGCTGGATCTGGACACGTCCCGAATGAGAGAGCTGGGATGTGAATATCTGTTCAGCGGAGCAAAGATCACGGAAGAAAATGCAGACAGACTGGGAATCTCTTTGTTTGATGTGTTTGATACAACGGACAGTTATTACCGGAGATGGGTGTATGCACTGTCCGTCCAATGATCTTAAGGAGCTATGATGAAAGCCATTACCACTATAAAAGATTATATATGCAGCAGGCGCATGATCTACATGTTGTGTTTCCTGGGTCTCATGTTCATTGACTGGAGCAGAGGCTCCCAGGTGGGATCTACCTGGGCCTGGACCGTGAACCTTACGGGGATCGTCATGGCAGTGATCCTGTTTACCCTGGTGCCTTTAAAGGACTTTGTAAAGCCTGTATATCTGATCTATTCTCTGATCTGTCTGGCAGCCATGCCTGCAGCCTACTACTGGTGGTGGGATCATCAGGCACTGATCTATCGGGATAAACTGCTGACCGCTGTGTTAAATGTATGGGTGCTGGGACTTCTGGCGATCCATTTTCTGATCCGGGTAAAGCAAGGCGAACAGAAGGTGCGTCTTAGCCTTTTACAGGTACTGGCGATCCTCTGTCTCATCTGGATGACGATCTCCGCCAATGAAGATATATGGCCGGTGTGGTATCTGGTAATGTTCTTCTTATTTTGGCAAAGCAGCTGGGATGAAAAGATCAGGGATCAGATGCTTTGGGGAATGCTGGACGGAATTCTTGCGGGATTTTTTGCCATTCAGGGGCTGGCCTTTGTGTTTCGGCCTTTTGACTATATCCGTTACTCCGGTATGTATAACAATACGAACATGAACGGTTTGTTTTATAGCATTTCTATGGCGGCTTTTCTGGGCCGACTTTATCTGTACCGAAGCCAAAAGGGGCCGAGATGGAAAATTGTTTTTAACTGGTTGTTTGCGGCTGCTATGTGCGCCTTTGTGCTTTATACCATGTGCCGAACTGCCATGGTGGCAGTTATAGGGCTGGTGGTTGTATTTGTGATCATGGCGGATCTGATCCATTTGAAGGATAAGGCGATACATGTGGCTGGGAGATTGTTGCTCTTTGGCCTTACCATTATGTTGGCCATGGTGCTGGAATATTTCCCCATGCGGTACTTGCCGGCTTATTTTAGCCATCCCATCTGGTATGATGGAGAATGGGACGAAATGCGGGTGCAACCTAATGATTCATGGGATTCCTGGAAATATGAGTCCTTTTTATATGTGTTAGATGAGCTGTTTTTGAAATTTGGAATTGATACGGACCTATACGATCGTTACCACGAATTATTACCGTTATTAACCTTGCGTGTGTACGCAGAAGAATATCCATTGTATGGAATGGACGGAACGGAAACAGGGATTACAGTGACGGATGACGGTATCCTTCATACAGGAAACAGATCGCTGGACGGACGGCAGCTAATCTATAAGATCTATCTGTCCGATGCCAACCTTATGGGACATCCATTAAGAGACAGCCAGTTCCGCATCGGTTCAAACTTCTATGTCTGGCATGCCCAGAATATTCTGGTGCAGGTGATCTTCATGTACGGTATTCCGGCAGGAATCCTGTTTTTTTTGATCGGACTTTGCATCTTCCGTAGAAGTCTAAAGAATCTTAAGGGAGATATGCATGGGACTGCAATGGTGGTGTTGCTGTTCATGACGACCCGTTTTTTATACGGGATAACTGAGGTTACCTGGTATCCGGGACAGATCGTGCTCTTTTTGTTATTCTTTTTGCCCAAATTTCTGCAATCGCTAGATTTTGACGAAAAATCATAGAAATGCTATAGTAACTCTGTATGAAAACCTTGAAAATAAGGGGATTTGGATGTAACGAACATGAAGAATTTCAGACCCGGCGTATTATATGTACGCAAGGCATTTTTAATCATATTTGATATTATGGCGGTGCTGGTAGCCAGTGTGCTGGCTATTGCCATGCGCTTTGATTTTGATCTGAACAGTATTCCTACGCATTTCATGAACAATGTATGGAGTTACATGATCATCAATGTGGTGACCACGTTGATCGTGTTCTGGATTTTTCGCCTGTATAACAGCCTTTGGAGGTTCGCGGGCGCTCAGGAGTTCCAGAACATGGTCATGGCCTGCTTTATCAATGCGGTTCTGCTGTTCCTGGGGACTAAGGTGTTGGCTCTGGCTGTGCCCAGAAGCTATTATTTTATGTTTGGCTTCTGGCAACTGGCTTTTACCTTTGCCAGTCGTTTTGCCTACCGGTTCCTGCGTTCTCTGCGGAAGCGCCAGATCAATGAGAAACTGGGCAATAATGTAATGATCGTGGGGGCAGGTGAAGCGACCAGCCTTCTGCTGAAAGAAATCCTGAACAGTGATTTCGTACATATGACCGTAAAATGTATCGTGGATGACGATGTCAACAAGCAGGGGCGCTATATTCAGGGTGTCAAAGTATGTGGTACCCGGAATGATATTGTGCGCCTGGCAGAAAAGTATGATATTGATGAGATCATCATATCCATGCCGGCGGTATCCCGTAAGGTGCGTAGTGAGATCCTGGCCATCTGCCAGGAGACAAATTGTAAACTGCAGACTTTGCCGGGCATGTATCAGCTGGTAAATAATGAGATTTCCGTCAGCAAGCTGCGGGATGTGGAAGTAGAAGATCTTCTGGGAAGAGATCCGGTTGCGGTAGACCTGAATTCCATTCTGGGGTATGTACAGAATAAGACGGTGCTGGTCACCGGCGGCGGCGGTTCCATCGGAAGCGAGCTTTGCCGGCAGATCGCAAGCCATCGTCCCAAGCATCTGATCATCGTGGATATTTACGAAAACAGTGTGTATGATATCCAGCAGGAATTAAAGCATGATCATCCGGACATGCAATTGACGGTACTTATTGCGTCCGTTCGAAATACGGCACGTATGGAGTATATTTTTGCAACCTACAAGCCGGATATCGTGTATCATGCGGCAGCCCATAAGCATGTGCCTCTCATGGAGGACAGTCCCCATGAAGCCATTAAGAATAATGTATTCGGAACTTATAAAACGGCCAATGCTGCCGGTAAGAACGGCGTAA
>JAIKYN010000243.1 GCA_024683155.1 Lachnospiraceae bacterium
ATTGGCAAAACAACTTACACCCCTGTAACTATACGCACTTCGGGGCGTTTTTGTCAACCGGATATCTTGCCTTCGAGACAATATTTTTGCTTTTCCGCAGAATCCCGTCAGCCATGTTCTCCGACACGAAAACGCCACAAAAAAACCGGCAGCGTTTCCAGATTATCATAATTCCGAATTACATACTCCGTGGGGAACTTAATGATCTGTTCACTTACCTAGGAAAGCTCACTGATATTGGCCGTTACTTCTTTGGTCAGAGCATTGACCTTCTCGATCTCGCTGTTAATGGAATTGGCGTACTTATCTGCACTGAGCTGCAATGCCTGTGTAGAACCGTTCCGGATATTGGAACCGGAAATTCCGACGATGATTCCCGTAGACGCCATCATGGCAAAGACCGCGATTGCAATTGTCTCACAGATGAAACAATTTATACGAACTTTTCTATTTATGACTTCATTTCACTAAAGAATGGAGTAATATTTGTTCGTACAAATCAACACGACACTTGCACAAAATAGTCAAAAGAATTGTCAGACAGCTTTACCTGCCCATTGGTTATCTCAACAAGAAGTGCCCGAATTGTATCGATTTCTTCTTCTTCCACCTGCAAGGTCATGGATACCTCTGCCCCATATTCCGATGCAATGGGTTCCAATCCCCGGGATGCCAGCTGATACTGGATCTTTCCGATACTGTTATAATCCGTGGTCAGCGTAAAGGTAGCTCCATAGGTCATCACCCCCAGCTTCGCATTACGAAGCGCATCCTGGGCTGCTGCGGTATAGGCCCGGATCAGTCCTCCGGTTCCCAGTAAAGTTCCGCCAAAATACCGGGTCACGACCACCACTACCCCCTGCAGATCCGCACCCTGAAGCACTTCCAGCATAGGACGCCCGGCGGTACCTTGCGGTTCACCATCATCGGATGCACGCATCACGGCCGGTTTCCCCGGATCTGCTGTCAGGATAAACGCACTGCAGTGGTGTTTGGCGTCGTAATATTTCTTCCGCTCCTGCTCCAGGATCATATAGGCTTCCTCTTCGGAAGTAACCGGCACCATACGAGCCAGGAAACGGGACTTTTTATCCTCAAATTCACCGGTACTTTCATTTAATAACACATGATACTTATTACTCATTCTTTACCTTATCCTAACGTGTTTTTTACGAATCTTAATTTCAGCCAAAAAACTTTTTATTTAAACTTTGGTTTGTTATAATTATACGAAGTGTTTTTGGAGGCATTATAGTATGAATCTTAACTACGGAAAACGGGGGGTGCGCGAAAAGCAGAAGGAACTGAACGCTCGCGGTGTCAAATGGACCCGCAAGTTTGAGGTTTCTGCTTTACAGCTGTTCCTGGTGGCGATCCTTTCTATTTGTGTGATCGGATTGTGCGCAGGGATCGGCGTATTCAGAGGCGTTATCGCCACCTCACCGGACATTTCCCATATAGATGTATCCCCTACCGGATACTCTACCTTTGTTTATGATACCGCAGGAAACCAGATCGCGAAACTGGTTTCTACCAATTCCAACCGTATCCCGGTAACCATCGAACAGGTGGATGAAGATCTGCAGCACGCTTTTGTAGCCATCGAGGATTCCCGTTTTTACGAACACAGCGGAATTGACATTAAAGGTATCATCCGTGCTTTTTATGAAGCATTAAAGAGTCGTGATCTGGACGGTGCACAGGGAGCAAGTACCATCACCCAGCAGCTGATCAAAAATAACGTATTTACGGATTGGACGTCAGAGACCAGCTTCTCCGAAAAGTTAAAACGTAAGATCCAGGAGCAGTACCTGGCTCTGGAACTGGAAAAGGTAATGAGTAAGGATGAGATCCTTGAGAATTACCTCAATACCATTAACTTAGGACAGAATACGCTGGGGGTTCAGGCGGCTTGTCTTCGTTATTTTAACAAACCTGCAAGTGATCTCACCATATCCGAAGCGGCTGTTATTGCAGCGATCACCCAGAATCCTTCCAGATATAATCCTATCTCTCATCCGGACAAGAACGCCACCCGTCGGGAGAAGGTATTAAACGATATGCTGGAACAGGGCTACATTTCCCAGGAAGAATGGAATGTTGCCACTGCAGATGATGTGTATTCCCGGATCCAGCTGATCGATTCCGAGACGGAAGATGATACCATTAACTCCTACTTCGTTGATGCTCTTACCGAAGATGTAATGGAAGATCTTCTGGCTGCAGGCTACAACGATACCCAGGCTTATACCTTATTATACAGTGGTGGTCTTAAGATCTATTCCACCCAGGATCCTAATATCCAGGGAATCTGCGATTCCGTATTTAACGATGAAAGCAATTACCCTGAGAATGTAAAATTACTGCTCTCCTATGAGCTGACCACACAGGATAAAGACGGTAATCTGCATAATTACAGTTCCGAAAATTATCAGAGTTATTTTAAGGAACAGAATTCCAAATTCAATATGATCTACGCTTCCAGTGAAGATGCGCAGGCAGGAATTGATGAATACAAAGCCCATATTCTGGAGACAGAAGGCGGTACTTTCTATGATGAGACCATTTCCCTGACCCTTCAGCCTCAGGTTTCCCTGACCGTTGAAGATCAGAGTACCGGCTATATTGTAGCTATGGTGGGCGGACGCGGTCCCAAAAAGGCAAGCCGTACATTGAACCGTGCCACCGGCGTTTCCAGACAGCCCGGTTCCACCTTCAAGGTCGTATCCACCTATGCGCCTGCACTGGACAGTGCCGGAATGACTCTGGCCACCGTTCAGCTGGATGCACCCTTTAATTATGATAACGGCCGTCCGGTAGGTAACTGGTACGATACCGGCTACCGGGGAATCTGTTCCATCCGTGATGGTATCCGTGATTCCCTGAATATCATTGCCGTTAAGACCCTGACGGTGATCACACCCTCTCTTGGGTACGATTACCTGATCAATTTCGGCTTTACCACGCTGGAATCCCACAAGGTCATCGGAGACCAGGTATTCAGTGATATCACCCAGGCTCTGGCCCTTGGCGGTATTACCAACGGTGTTAAGAACATTGAATTAAATGCTGCTTATGCCTGCATCGCCAATGGCGGTATCTATAACAAGCCTAAGCTTTATACCAAGATTGCGGATCACGACGGTAATGTGATCATTGATAATTCGGAACCGGAATCCAAGCGTGTCATCAAAGAGACCACTGCCTTCCTTCTTACCAGTGCCATGCAGGATGTTATTACATCCGGTACGGCTACCTCCGTTAATTTCGGAAATATGGCCATTGCCGGCAAGACCGGTACCACTTCCGATTACAACGATGTATGGTTCAGTGGATACACACCGTATTACACCGCTACTACCTGGACCGGTTATGATAATAACGTTAAGCTTTCTTCCAAAACCGAGAAAGCTCTGGCCAAGACCTTATGGAAAGCCTGCATGAGCCGGATCCATGAGAACCTGGAATATCAGTCTTTCCCGATTCCCGATGGTATCGTAACCGCTACTGTATGTGCAAAGTCCGGTAAGTTACCCATTGCCGGCTTATGCGATGCACATTTAAAGACCGAATACTTTGATGCAGAGAATCTTCCCACCGAAACCTGTGATGTTCATTACCAGGGAGCAATCTGTGCATATGACGGATGTATGGCATCCGATGAATGCCCCTTCAAGGTGGATGGTATCCTGGAATTATTACCTACACAGGATCCTTCTCTGATCAGTGGTTCCTCTACCATTGCCGAAGACGGAACGATTATTGATAACACCCAGAATAAGCGTTGTCACCACGATGCTACCTTCTTTGCTCAGCCCAATTACCAGGAGATCCTGGCTCAGGAACAGGCAGAGATGGCTGCCCGGAACGCTGCAGCTCAGGCCGCCGCAGATCAAGCTGCTCAGGAAGCTGCACAACAGGCCGCACAGGATGCCGGACAGTAACTATCTTCTCTGTCCGCACTGAATGTCGGTCCGTCAATGTCTCCTTCTGTCTGTAAGGTCCGACGCAGGCATACAGCCCGGAGAAAAGGAAAAGCATATGATAGATCCGCAGAATTTCAACAATTTAAACTATATAAAAAAGGAGCCGCTGTCCGGAAGTGACAGCGGTCTTCGTTATCTTATGGAATGTATTCCAAAGGATGAAGATACCAAGGTCTTGAAGGTCACTGTATGGCCGGAACCTTTTGGTTATCATGCAACTCCCGATGATCAGAAGACCATCATGGAATTCCCTTTGAATGCAGATGGCCTTGCAGATGCAGTCATGTGGGTCAACGAACAGTATCCCCGCATCAAGGCTATGGTAAAGGATCTGATGTAATGGCACAGGACTACTCTTCTTTCACCGACGAAGAACTGATCGCACAGCTTCGGGAAGGTGATGAATCCATAACCGAATATCTCATCATCAAGTACAAGAACCTGGTCCGTTCCCGTGCTTCTACCATGTATATTCTGGGTGGCGATAAGGACGATCTTCTGCAGGAAGGTATGATCGGTCTCGTAAAGGCCATTCGTGACTACGATTTCGGCCGGGACGCCTGCTTTCTTACCTTTGCCGAACTGTGTATCAACCGGCAGCTATACAACGCTGTACAGGCCTCACAACGCAAAAAACACTCCTTCCTGAACACCTATGTATCCTTAAATCAGGAAGTGGCGGAAAACGGAGAGACTTCCACCGTTCAACAGATCATTGAACGTCTGGAAAGCCCCATCCCCAATCCGGAGGACCTGCTCATTGATCATGAGAACCTGAAACAATTGGAAGCCTACCTGGCAGAAACCCTTTCTCCCTTTGAACAGGAAGTCCTGGGGCTGTACATCACCGGAATGGATTATGTGACCATTGCAAAGGTCCTTGGAAAGAGCGAAAAATCCACGGATAATGCCCTTCAGCGGATCAAAACAAAAATTAGAAAAAAAGCTGATTTTTAACGCATTTTTTCATTGACAACCTAAATTTCCTTGTGGTATATTAACATGGTGCCGTTGAGAAACGGACAAAGTTGCTGCTGTGGCTCAGTCGGTAGAGCGTCGCATTGGTAGTGCGGAGGTCACGGGTCCGATTCCCGTCAGCAGCTCGAAAATAAAACCTCAAAGTCGTGCATACGACCTTGAGGTTTTTTGTTTGATCAAATCATATTTATTCTGTGTTTCTGTAGCTTATCACGTGTATCCTGTTTTCTGTCTTTGGGTCAACCTACTCCAGCATGCTCCGCAGTTCCTGCAATATCTCCAGATTGTGATCATTCCATAGAACTTTGGAATAATTCTGTAAGGTGTTTTGCGCACTTAATAAAGCGGTTTGCGCCTCGGTAAGGTTATGGTTCCTGCATTGCATATAAGCCACATTGGTCAGGTCATAAAACAGAGCCAGGATATGGCGGTCTGCATCCGTTCCCTGCTTTGTATAGGATTCTGTTAACAGCATTCTTGCTTTGGAAGCCTTATTCAGGTTTTGGATCGCCTCTGCCACTTCTTCCTTCCCGGCCTGCAGTTTGGCTACGTATTCCATAGCCTCCGCATATTTTTCGCAACAGGTCAGATACCTGGTGTTCAGATAGGAAGCTCTTGCATACTCCAACCATTTCAACGCAAAGGCATAGTTTTGCTGCGGGCATACTTTGGCGGAAAGCCCGGTAAGATTCCGGTAGCAACCGCTCAGGTCACTAAGGGTGTCGTCACAGGAGTAGGCCTGATCTGCCTTCAGCATCAGCTGCAGGATCCTTTCATAACGATGAAAGATCTCTTCCTCCGGCACATCGGTCCATCGCTGGTCCAGTTCCGCAAGGCGGATCAATGCGGTATACAAAAACCGTTCCGTCTTAAGAGACTTCTCCAGCCGGGCATATTTTTCTCCATACTCATAGCAAAGACTGTAATACCTTCTTGCGCGTTCAAAACAGAGCTGTTTGTCTTCCGCATGCTCTATGGACAGCTCCGCAAAGGTTCCAAGGTTATCCACGGCTATAATGGCACTTTCCAGGAGGCCCGGATCGTTTTCCCAACCCGAGAGATCCGAAAGACAGTCATAGATCTGTTGATAACACCCATATATTTCTTCAAATTGTTCCGCCATGCGGTAATACTCGGCCAGGATTCCCAGATGCCGCAGGTATTCATCCAGCGAAGATAAACCCCGTTCTTTTTCAAATACCTGTTTATAATGCTGTGTCAGCAGTTTCTGCCATTGGATGGCAGCCACCATCTCCTCATGGTCCACGCTGAGCTTTACCATGGTATCCATGGCTTTGGGTTCCCCCGTATCCGCCGCACTGCGAATAAGCTCGATGGCTATGCGTTCATCCTTATTCTTGGCAATCCCTCGTAAATAAGCAAGACCCAGATAGTAGCACTGATCCGGAAACATCTGCGGCGTCTTCTCCCCGTACGGTTCCAGCAAAGAACCAAGAACTGCCGGTAATTCCTGTAAAGAATCCTCCGTAACCACCAGACAGTCACCCTGCAAAAACGCAGGGGGAATCTCCTGATCCTCCTCCAGCATATCAAGGATGACCACTTTCTTGCCGGCCTGCAACGCATGGGTCAGTTCTTCCCGGATCGCATAGCTGTCCGGTTGCAACATTCTTGGCGTTACCAGGAAAAGAAAAATATCCGCCACATCGATATAATGGCGGATCTCATCATTATAATCTTCGCCGCTGGTGAGATATTCGTCATACCACAATCCATAACGGAGACATTCGGGAGCCCGGTTGATCTGTGCGATCACCCGGGAAGCCAGGGGCTTGTCCAGCTTTCGGTAACTGAGAAAGATCCTTCCGTCCAGATACTGCAGGATCTGCTCATGATCCTCATGCGCAAGGGCATACTCATTTAAAAAGTCCTTTAATTTGCCCCGGAAGATGCCCTCCGGGTCTTTTTCGGGTGCAAAGAGCACGTGACGGTTTCCCAGCCCGTGTTCCTCACAAAATCGATTAAAAACCGGTCCGATCTCCGGATCGGTACCAACGATCATAAGGGGAATGTGATGGCGAATGGCAAAAGGCAGAACACGGGTCAGAGCATCACAGGGATCGCTCAGCAGACCCTCCGTTAACAGCAGAAGGATCATGTTCATGGAAGAGAGTTCTTCCTCCGTGGTGTTTGCGCAGTTCTGTTCATCGTCATGGTATACCGCAACGTTTGCCACTTGAAACATAAGGCTGATGATGCTGTTTAGGTATCCATAGTCCTCCCTGCGGGCAGCAAAATAGATCTTGTCTTTTCCGATGGGATTCACATTGGCTATGGTTTCTGCTTTTAACATATTTAAACACTCCGTTTTCCCTGTTGGCAGTTCAGCAAAGTTTTATTTAATGCAGGTTTAATTTCTTTGTCTTACGATCTCAAACGCCAGAACGCCGGCTGCTACAGATGCATTCAGGGAATCAATATCTCCCTTCATGGGAATCGAAGCGATGTAGTCACATTTTTCCTTGACCAGACGGCTGACACCGTCCCCTTCATTTCCAATGACCAGACCGATGGGGCCTGTCAGATCCAGGTCATACATTTTCGTACCACCCATATCGGCACACACAAACCAGAGGCCTTCTTTCTTAAGGTCTTCGATGGTCTTTCCGATGTTCGTCACGCGGGCCACCGGTGTATAATTCAGGGCTCCTGCAGAGGCTCTCGCCACCGTGGGCGTAAGTCCTACTGCGCGGTTCTTGGGGATGATCACGCCGTGTGCACCGGCCAGATTGGCGGTACGGATAATGGCACCCAGGTTGTGCGGATCTTCGATCTCATCCAGAATAAACACGAAGGGTGCCTCTCCCTTGTCTTTTGCTTTCTGAAGGATATCTTCCACTTCGGCATACTCATAGGCTGCGATATAAGCAATGACCCCCTGATGATGACCGGTATCCGATAACTGATCCAGTCTCTCTTTGGTCACAAATTTCATAAGACTTCCATGGGCTTTGGCCTCCCTGCGAATGGTGCTCATAGGGCCGTCCTGGCTGCCGTCCAGGATAAATACCTTATCCACAGCCTTGCCGGCACGAAAAGCCTCTATGACCGCATTACGGCCTTCGATCTTGGATGTATTTTCATCCATAGCCACATCCTGCTCTGTCAGCTCATCCGGATTTCTCCTGGGCCGTTCCGGGATGGGACGATTTTCACGTCTGTCTCTGTTTCGTTGTTCTCTGCGGTCTGCTCCGCCGTTTCTCAGATCCTCTCTTCCGCTTCGTCCGTTGTCTCTGCGATCCGATGCGCTGCCGCGACGATCTTTCTCAAATCTTGCCATGGTAATACTCCGTTTTCTTTGAATAACAGTTGTTATATGTGGATATCTGTTGATAATTCAAGTTGTTAAATCTAAATATAATTATTTTGTTCCAATCAGCTGACTCTTCTCCAGGCCCAGTTTTATCAGTTCTATGGCCCGGTCCGTCTGTTCCGTCAGGTATAACCATCCCATCAGTGCTTCCAGGGCCGTCGCCTTCCGGTAATCCTCCTGGGTTGCATTTTTCGCCTTATTCTTGGGCTTTGCATTCATTCCCCGTCGAAGGATATCGGCTTCTTCCGGGGTCAAATCCTCTTTTAGCACATCCACTACCAGCGCCTGAGCTCCTGCTTTTACCAGTTTACTGGCCTTCTGATGGAATACCTCGGCGCTCCGGTTCCCTTGTTCCACCAGCAAGGTACGAATAATTAAATCGTACACGTCGTCTCCGATGTAAGCAAAGGTTAAGGGCGAATAAGATCGGATATCCTGTTTTTTTAATCCGAATGCTTCCCGGATCTTAGCGGAAAGACTCAAGCTTTCTTCCATTTTACACCCTCTCTGGTATCTTCCAGGACAATGCCCTTCTCCAGCAATTCATTACGGATCGCATCCGCACGGGCGAAATCCTTGTTCTTACGGGCAGCCTGACGTTCTTCGATAAGCTTTTCAATGTCTTCTGCCAGGATTTCTTCTTCCTTTTCTATAATGATACCCAGTACGTCGGTTAAGGTAAACAGCTCCCGATACAGGCGATCCAGGAATTCCTTGCCGTGCTCTTTTCCGTCTGCGATCTCTGTGTTGATGAAACGAACCAGATCAAATACAGCAGCAATGGCATCGGCTGTATTAAAGTCATCATCCATCACTTCTTCGAATTTTCCACGGAAGGTATCTGCCTGCTGCAATAACTCTTCTTCCTGGGAAGTAAGGGCATTTTCCGGTGCCTTGGATGCCTTATCCTTTAAATTGGTGGCTGCGGTTATAATACGATTTAACCCGCTCTCTGCCGCTTTCATCAGTTCATCGCTGAAATTTAAGGGACTGCGATAATGTGCGGACAGCATGAAGAATCGCAGTACCTGCAGATCATACTTCTCGGAAATATCTCTTACCGTAAAGAAATTACCCAGAGACTTACTCATCTTGCGGTTATCAATGTTCAGGAATGCATTGTGCATCCAGTAATGAGTGAAGTTCTTACCGTTGGCTGCTTCGGACTGTGCGATCTCATTTTCATGATGGGGGAAGATCAGATCTTCACCACCTGCATGAATGTCGATCTCATCCCCTAAGTAACGCTTGCTCATAACGGAGCATTCAATGTGCCATCCGGGACGGCCCTGGCACCAGGGAGACTCCCAGTAAGGTTCTCCTTCTTTCTTCGGTTTCCAGAGCACAAAGTCCAGGGGATCTTCCTTCTGGTCTTCTCCACTGACCTGCAGGTTACGGAAACCGCTGCGCAGATCATCCAGATTCTTATGAGAAAGCTTTCCGTAATGCTCAAACTTTCTGGTCCGGAAATAAACCGTTCCGTCTGCTGCCACATAGGCATAACCCTTCTCGATCAAAGAAGCGATCATGGCGATCATGCCGTCGATCTCCTGGGTTGCCTGAGGGTGGGTGGTGGCAGGCTTTACATTCATGCCCTGCATATCCTTTTTGCACTCGGCAATATAACGTTCGGAAATAACGGAAGAATCCACACCTTCTTCCACCGCCTTCTTAATGATCTTGTCATCCACATCGGTGAAGTTGGATACGTAATTTACCTGATATCCCTTGTATTCGAAATAACGGCGTAC
>JAIKYN010000368.1 GCA_024683155.1 Lachnospiraceae bacterium
GGACGCAAATGATGTCCGTTGGGGAAGATGGTGGAGATTGCCAGGAAAACCGTCATTCCTGTAAACAGGAAGAGGCAGGCTCTCACGTATTCCCGCTTATTGGTCATATACAGATAAATGATCGTAAAGGCGATGTAGAAAAACCACATCAGGTAGGGGATGATGAATACTTCCAGGAAAGGAATGTAATCATCCGCTGCCGTATGGATCAATGTATAGTTCCGGGTGGTGGTCTTCTCTAAATAAGCAAACCACAATAAATAAATGGCCATGTAAACAATGGTGGGAACGAATCCCTTGCTCTTGGCCCAAAGTTCTTTCATAAAAAACGACCCCTTTTCGTTTTCAAGCTACTTGTCTCAATCTTACAAGAATACATCTTAAAACGAAAAAGGGGTCAAATCAATGCACAATTTAGTAAGAATTTATAAAGATTTACGAAATGTTTGTGCAGTATGCTAATCATACAAATAATCGATGAAGTGTAACCGCTTCTCCAGACAGGTCAGGGAAATGGAGCTGGATTTTACGGAAACTTCGCCATCGGTGTGCACCCACAGGGGGGCAGAAGTCTCTACACGATAGGATTTTGCACGATATTCATCGATGTGATCGTATTTGAAATGATTTCCCGCATAGGCAGTGGGAAGCGCTTTCAAGATCGTTGCGGTAGACAGATCGCCAATGGCGCAGATGTCCAGAAGACCATCATTTGCTACGGCATGAGGGCAGAACTTAAAACCGCCGCCTTCGTAGCAATGGATCATGCCGGCCAGAAGGATGATCCGGTTTAAATGAATGGGGTCCGGATTATCATCCAGATACAGCTCGGCGGAGACATCGCCGATGCTCATCAGCTGGTGAAGGGCTATATTTAAATAAGAAAGCTTACCAAGGCCCAGTGTATTTAATACGTTCTTTCCTTTGGAGGAGAGGGCCTGCTCACATACGGCCGCACCGAATCCAATGTCACTGCTGACTCCGAAGTAGCGCTTCATGGAAGAAATGGAATCATCATGAAGTCTGCTTTTTTCATCGGAAATATTGTTATAGGTCAGTTCACCCAGATCCATATGAAGCATGCGATCGGAGCGAAGAATGCTCTTTAATGTCTGAATGGGAGGAAGCTTTACCCCAAGATCTCTTGCCATATCGTTGCTGGAGCCGGTAGGGATATAACCAATGGCTGTTTTGGAGAAATTACATACACCCTGCAGCGCTTCGTTCAGGGTTCCGTCTCCGCCCAGGACGATCACCTTCAGAGGATAGTCATCCGGATGATCCATGCACCCTTCTGCAGGAGCGGGATCGGCAGGAAACAAGGTGGTATCTCCGGTGGCGTAAGGCGCGGTGAGCTCTCGCATGATGCGGGCAATATCGCCGGGTTTTTCCGACAGATGCGCCTCGTAAGGAACTTCTTCTCCCTTCATATATAGTTCCAGTTCTTTCCATAAAAGGTTTCCTTTTCCGGATTTGGAAGCAGGATTTACGATAAACTGATACATAGAGGCTATCCTTTCACTTGATCATGATATGTCAGAAAACTGAAAATGCCATGAATATAAGTATATTGTAGGCATCTGTAAAATAAGTTTGCAAGTAAAATTTTTTATGATACAATCAGAACTGATATGTTAACGCTTTAATGCGTAAAAGTGTAAATAGAACGAAGGAGAAAGAAATGTATTCACTGGACGAGGTAAAGAGAGAGGATCCCGAAATTGCCCAGGCAATTGAGGACGAGTTAAGCAGACAGAACGATCATATCGAGCTGATCGCTTCCGAAAACTGGGTAAGTAAAGCGGTTATGGCAGCAATGGGAAGCCCGCTGACCAACAAATACGCAGAAGGATATCCCGGAAAGCGTTACTATGGTGGCTGCGATTGCGTAGATGTAGTTGAGAACCTGGCAATTGAAAGAGCAAAGCAGCTGTTTGGTTGTGAATATGCCAATGTACAGCCTCATTCCGGTGCGCAGGCTAACTTTGCGGTACAGTTCGCGATCTGTGAGCCCGGCGATACCATTATGGGTATGAACTTAAACCATGGTGGTCACCTGACACACGGAAGCCCGGTGAATGTTTCCGGTAAGTATTTCAACATTGTTCCTTACGGAGTAAACGATGACGGTTTCATCGATTATGATGAGGTTCGCCGTCTGGCTCTGGAGTGCAAGCCCAAGATGATCATCGCAGGTGCTTCTGCCTATGCAAGAACCATTGATTTCAAGAAATTCCGTGAGATCGCCGATGAAGTAGGTGCAGTTCTCATGGTAGATATGGCACACATCGCAGGTCTGGTGGCAGCCGGACTTCATCCCAGCCCCATTCCTTATGCAGATGTTGTTACCACTACAACCCATAAGACCCTTCGCGGACCGCGTGGCGGTCTGATCCTTTGCAACCAGGAAGCACAGGATCGTTTCAATTTCAATAAGGCAATCTTCCCCGGAACACAGGGTGGTCCTCTGATGCATGTGATCGCTGCAAAGGCAGTTTGCTTCAAGGAAGCTCTTACTCCGGAGTTCAAAGAATATCAGAAGCGTATTGTGGACAATGCGCAGGCACTTTGCAAGGGTCTGTTGTCCAGAGACATCAAGATCGTTTCCGGTGGTACCGATAACCATCTGATGCTGGTAGACCTGACCAATTACAATGAAACCGGCAAGGCCATTGAGAAGTTACTGGATGCCGCACATATTACAGCAAATAAGAATACCATTCCCAATGATCCTCAGAAGCCCTTTGTTACCAGTGGTATCCGTCTGGGAACACCTGCTGTTACCAGCCGTGGTATGAATACGGAAGATATGGATCGTATTGCGGAAGCCATCGCCCTGATCATCAAGGGGGGCGAAGCAAATGTTCCTGCTGCACGCGCCATCGTAGATGAACTGACTGCTAAATATCCTTTGATCTAAATAGTTATATTGGTATTTTTATACAAAAAGTCGGTATAAAAATTGGCGAATATAGAGTTAATGCTGAAAATGCCTTGTTTTACATAAAACAGGGCATTTTTTCTTGCACGGGGTTTTTGGGCTGTGGTACAATATCCCTCGATGGCGTACATGTGTACACGTGACGAGGACATATAGAGACATGTGTATGTGATTCAAAGACAAGGTGACCAATGAAAGAAGCAAGTGAGTATTTTGTAGTACGTAAGAAGGCGGTACCGGAGGTACTTCTGAAAGTAGTAGAGGCGAAAACTCTGCTGGATTCCGAGAAGGTACGCACTGTACAGGAAGCGACCGATATGGTTGGGCTCAGTCGCAGTTCCTTCTACAAATACAAAGATGATATTTTTGAATTTCATGATACAACACAGGGTTCCACCATTACACTGATTTGTCAGATGGATGATGAACCCGGCTTGCTTTCGGAGGTCCTTAAGATCATTGCGCAGTGCGGAGCAAATATCCTGACCATTCATCAGAGTATTCCCATTAACAATGTAGCGTCGTTGACCATTAGTATTCAGGCACTTCGAACCACCGGCAATCTGTCGGATATGCTGGCACAGATGGAACAGCATGAGGGAGTGCATCATGTGAAGATTATAGGACGCGAATAACGAAATTCCTCGTTTACACTCGGAAATTCGTAGACGTTTGCAAAACAAACGTCAGCAAACAACGAAATTCCTCGTTTCCACTCGGAAATTCGTGTAAGTTTGCTTTGCAAACTTACCTTGTGGTTTTAGTTAATTTTTTAAGAAATGGAGATAAAAATGAGTAAAGTAGCAGTGTTAGGTTATGGTACGGTTGGTAGTGGTGTTGTGGAAGTCATTGAGAAGAACCAGGACATCGTCAGCCGGAATGCAGGAGAAGCAGTTACTGTAAAGTATGTGCTGGACCTGCGTGATTTCCCCGGAGATCCGATTCAGGACCGTGTGGTACATGATGTGAATGTGATCCTGGAAGATCCTGAGATCAGCGTTGTCTGCGAGACCATGGGAGGAAATGAACCTGCCTATACTTTCTCTAAGAAAGCTCTGGAGGCAGGCAAAAGTGTATGTACTTCCAATAAGGAACTGGTTGCCAATCACGGACCGGAATTGATCCGTATTGCCAAAGAGCATAATTGCAATTACTTCTTCGAAGCCAGTGTAGGTGGTGGTATTCCCATTATCCGCCCGCTTATCGAGGCACTGACTGCAGAGCATGTGATGGAGATCTCCGGTATTGTGAACGGAACCACCAATTATATCCTCACCAAGATGACCGAAGAAGGTGCAGATTTTGATGCAACCCTGAAGGATGCCCAGGAGAAGGGCTATGCTGAACGTAATCCGGAAGCGGACATCGAAGGATATGACGCAAGACGTAAGATTGCCATCCTGTCTTCGCTGATGAGCGGAAAGACAGTAAAAGACGGCGAAGTATATACAGAAGGTATCAGCAAGATCACCGGTGAAGATATCCGTTATGCAGCAGAGCTGCATAAAACCATTAAGCTGTTAGCCAGAAGCAAGCAGACAGAGAGCGGATATGAAGTAATGGTGGCTCCTTTCCTGGTTGGTAAGGAGAGTCCGTTATTCCCGGTAAGCGGTGTATTTAATGCGATCATGGTAGAAGGAAATATGCTGGGACAGTCCATGTTCTACGGACAGGGCGCCGGTAAGCTGGCAACCGCCAGTGCGGTTGTTGCCGATGTGATCGAAGCTACCAAGAATGCAGGGAAACATGTAGACATCTTCTGGTCAGAAGAAGAGACCAAACTGGCCGGCGTGGACAGTGTGAAGAATGCGTTTCTGGTACGCGTAAAGAATGAGACCCCTCAGGAAGAAGTTACAAAACTCTTCGGTGAGCCGGAGGTTCTGATCGAAAATCTGGTAGAGGGTGAGTACGGATTTGTAACCGGTAGCATCAGCGAAGCCGAGTTTACGGGTAAATATGAGACTCTTTCCGGAGCAATGGGCCGCATCCGCATGATGTAATAATATTTGAAAACGCCAGGCGTTTTCAAAAGATACTGAGGAGATAAAAAAATATTATGAAAAAAGTAGTAAAGTTCGGCGGCAGCTCTCTGGCAAGTGCAGAGCAGTTTCAGAAGGTAGGAGACATCATTCGTGCTGATGCCTCCAGACGTTATGTTGTGCCCTCTGCTCCGGGAAAGCGTAATTCCAAAGATACCAAGGTAACTGACATGCTGTATGCATGCTACGCCCTGGCAGACGAAGACAAGGATTTTTCCAAGGCACTGGAAAAGATCCGCGGAAGATATGATGAGATCATCAAAGGTCTTGGTCTGAAGCTGAATCTGGATAGTGAATTCAAGACCATCGCTAAGAATTTCAAGAACAAAGTGGGTGTGGATTATGCCGCATCCCGCGGGGAATATTTAAACGGTATCATCATGGCGGAATACCTGGGATTTCCTTTTATTGACGCAGCGGAAGTGATCCGCTTTGACGCCAAAGGTAATTTCGACGCAGATACAACCAATAACCTGATGAGCAAGCGTCTTGCCAAGACGGAATATGCAGTGATCCCCGGTTTTTACGGTGCTTATAAGAACGGAACGGTGAAGACCTTCTCCAGAGGCGGGTCCGATATCACCGGTTCCATTGTTGCAAAGGCGGCAAAAGTAGATGTATATGAGAACTGGACCGATGTTTCCGGATTCATGGTGGCAGATCCCCGTATTATCGAGAAACCTGCCAATATTGAAATGATCACCTATCGCGAGCTGCGAGAGCTTTCCTACATGGGAGCAGGTGTTCTCCATGCTGACTCCATCTTCCCGGTTCGCAAGGAAGGGATCCCCATTAACATCCGTAACACCAATGCACCGGAGGATGCAGGTACCTGGATCGTGGAAAGCACCTGTCAGAAATCCAAATATACCATTACCGGTATTGCGGGAAAGAAAGGCTTCTGTGCCATCAACATTGAAAAAGATATGATGAACTCCGAGATCGGTTTCGGCCGGAGAGTGTTACAGGCATTTGAAGATAACGGTATTTCCTTTGAACATACCCCTTCCGGTATTGATACCATGACCATCTTTGTACATCAGGATGAGTTCATGCACAAGGA
>JAIKYN010000028.1 GCA_024683155.1 Lachnospiraceae bacterium
CATTATGCCATGGCAGAAGAGAAGGTCAAAGCAGAAAAATGCTATCTGTCCTTGAGTAAACAGCTTCTGGATAAGGAAAACCATAAGTTTCAGTATAAGGAAGTGGAGCAGGGGGGCAGAGCACAGAAATATTATTCCAGCGTGGAATGGCTGATCCGTGCGGATATTGTTCACATCTGTAAGCTGGTGACCGATCTGCGCTATGATCTGGAAGATTATGCGAGAGATGACTTCTTCCGGGCTTACACCGGAGATCTGTCACTGCTCATGGCCATGAAGGATTTTTCTTTGAAACAGAAGATTGTGGAAAACACACTGGAAGGGAACACCAAAGGTGGACTCTATGAGTGTTCGGTGGCTGACATTTTCCATAAAAACGATTATAAGTTATATTATTATAAGAACGAAACCGCCAGAAAAGAGATCGATTTCCTAATCCAAAAGGACGGAGAAGTGCTGCCCATAGAAATAAAAAGCGGTAGCAGCAAAGCCACCTCTTTAAACGGCGTGATGAAAAAGGGCGGTTTTACAAAAGCGTATAAGCTGATGGATGGAAACATAGGAGCAGCGGAAAACGGAATAATTACCCTTCCGCTGTATATGGCCATGTTTATTTGAAAAGAGATCGACG
Organism: Lachnospiraceae bacterium; assembly: GCA_024683155.1. Classification (GTDB taxonomy): domain Bacteria; phylum Bacillota; class Clostridia; order Lachnospirales; family Lachnospiraceae; genus JAILDL01. Next base: position 632 of record JAIKYN010000028.1, read on the forward strand.
ATCATGTCGGGAGCAACGGAAATATAAGGAGAAAGAAATGAGCCAGACACATGTAAAAGTTTTTGAAGACAAGCAATTTTACAATAAACTGATCACCATTATGCTGCCCATTGCTCTGCAGAGCCTGATGCTTTCTGCGGTTGCGGCGGCAGATGCCATCATGCTGGGCCGGATTGAGCAGGATTCCATGGCAGCAGTGTCTTTGGCAACCCAGGTGCAGTTTATCCAGAACATGATCATTTCGGCATACACCGGAGCGGCAGCAATTCTGGGGGCCCAGTACTTCGGAAAGAAGGATCTGCGTACCATCAACGACATCTTCTGCATGTCCCTGCGTCTGGTGGTTGGCGTATCCGTGCTGTTCTTCGTGCTGTGCGTATTCTTTCCGGAATATCTCATGATGATCTTTGCCAGCGATCCGGCGCTTATTTCCATCGGTGCCGACTATCTTCGCATCGCAGGATGGTCTTACCTGATCACCGGTTTCTCCCAGTGCTACCTGACCATTATGAAGGTGACGGATCATCCCAGTACCACGGCATTGATCAGTTCCTGTGCTGTATTATTGAATATCCTGTTAAATGGTGTGCTGATCTTCGGCCTCTTTGGAATTCCTGCCATGGGAGCAAGAGGTGCCGCCCTGGCTACCTTGATCGCCCGTATCATCGAGTTGATCTGGGCCGTGGCGATCTCTTACAAGAAGGGATACATGCATCCCGACTTTTCCAGGCTCTTTGCCCGTAATCCTCTGCTGGCCAAGGATTTCCGAAAATGTTATCTGCCGCTCATCGGCGGAGGTCTGTTCTGGGGCGTTGGCTTTACGTCCTATACCGCCATCATGGGCCACTTGGGCTCCGATGCGGCAGCAGCCAACTCCATGGCAGCGGTGGTCCGCGATCTGATCTGCTGCGTATGTAACGGTATCGCATCGGCCGGCGGTATCATGGTTGGAAACGAGCTGGGTGCCGGCCAGCTGGAAAAAGGAAAGATCTATGGCATTCGTCTGGCCAAGTTATCATTCCTTATCGGATTCGGTTCTACTTTGGTGGTACTGGCTGTGACACCTGCGGTGGTGCATTTCATGCAGCTCACCGATCAGGCAAGAGAATACCTGATCTATATGATGGTGATCATGGCAGTCTACATGATCGGACGATGTGTGAATACAGTAATTATCAACGGTGTTTTCGCAGCAGGCGGAGATACCTTGTTTGACATGTATTCCCTGGCAGTTTCCATGTGGTGCGTCGCACTTCCTCTGGCCTTTCTGGGCGCCTTCGTTCTGGACTGGCCCGTAGCCATGGTCTATGCCTGCACCTGCCTGGATGAAGTGGGCAAGATCCCCTGGGTACTGCATCATTTCCGCAGATACAAGTGGGTGAAGGACCTGACGCGAAGCGAGGAATAGAATAAGCAGAATGTAAAACCCCGGAAAGCTTTCCGGGGTTTTATTAGGAACAGGGGCTTGTTGCATCAATCAATCACGTTCTTCACGCCCAGGATGTTGTTATAATAAGCATCGCCGATGATAACACCCTTGCGGGAATTGGCTGCATGGAGGATCTGTCCGTTGCCAATGTAGAAGGCTACATGGGTACAGGAGGATTTCCCGTAGCAGATGATGTCGCCGGGCTGCATCTCGGCAGTGGAGATCAGACGTCCTGCGCTGGAAAGCTGTCCGGAAGGGGTACGGCTGATGCTGTAGCCGAACTCTTTTAAGACATAACAGGTAAAGCCGGAGCAATCGGTGCCGGTGGTAAGGCTCTGGCCGCCGTGGACATACTT
>JAIKYN010000085.1 GCA_024683155.1 Lachnospiraceae bacterium
ACCAGAATGCCTACCGAACTCATGCTTCCCATTGTGGAGACCATGGATAAGGTTGGTTATCACTCAGTAGAGTGCTGGGGCGGTGCTACATTTGATGCATCTCTTCGTTTCCTGCATGAGGATCCCTGGGAGAGACTTAGAAAGTTAAGAGCAGGCTTTAAGAACACAAAGCTGCAGATGTTATTCCGTGGACAGAACATCTTAGGATACAATCACTATCCCGATGATGTGGTTGAGTACTTCGTTCAGAAGTCTATTGCCAACGGTATTGATATCATCCGTATTTTTGACTGCTTAAATGACCTTCGTAACCTTGAGACAGCTGTTAAGGCTACCAACAAGGAAGGCGGCCATGCACAGATCGCATTGTCCTATACATTAGGTGATGCTTATACTCTGGATTACTGGATGAACATCTCCAAGCAGATCGAAGAGATGGGTGCTCATTCTATTTGTATTAAGGATATGGCAGGTCTGCTGGTTCCTTATGAAGCAGATAAGCTGATCCGCGCTATGAAGAGCGCTACCAAGCTGCCCATTCAGTTACATACACACTACACCTCCGGTGTTGCAAGTATGACTTACTTAAAGGCAGTAGAAGCGGGTGTAGATGTGATCGACTGTGCGATCAGTCCTTTATCCATGGGTACTTCCCAGCCTGCAACCGAAGTTATGGTTGAGACCTTCAAGGGTACAGAGTATGATACCGGCTATGATCAGAAAATTCTGGCTGAGATCGCTGATTACTTCAGACCTTACAGAGAAGAGTGCATCCAGAGCGGTCTGCTGAATCCCAAGGTCCTTGGTGTTAACATCAAGACTCTGTTGTATCAGGTACCCGGCGGTATGCTTTCCAACATGGTTAGCCAGCTGAAGGAACAGCATGCAGAAGATAAGTATGATGAAGTATTAAAGGAAATCCCCAGAGTAAGAAAAGACTATGGTGAGCCCCCGCTTGTTACTCCTTCTTCCCAGATCGTTGGTACACAGGCTATCATGAACGTTCTTATGGGCGAGCGTTACAAGGTTGCTACCGGCCAGTCCAAAGACTTACTTTCCGGTAAGTACGGACAGACTGTTAAGCCTTTCAATCCGGAAGTTCAGAAGAAGGTTATCGGCGATGCAGAGGTGATCACTTGCAGACCTGCAGATCTTCTGGAGCCCGGTCTTGCTAAGTTTGAAGAAGAAGTTAAGCAGTGGAAGCAGCAGGATGAGGATACCCTCAGCTATGCACTGTTCCCTCAGGTTGCTACAGAATTCTTCAAATATCGTCAGGCTCAGCAGGAGAAGGTTGATCTTGCAGAGGCAGATACCAAGAACGGAGCTTATCCCGTTTGATTCGATTAGAAACCACATGTTGTGTTTCGATTGATATTTAACCACTAGATATTCAAAAAATCCCCAAAAACCGAGGTTTTTGGGGATTTTTTATTGACAAGATAGTCCTTACGTCCTATTATAAATATAACACATGTTACGATTTGGATAGCTAGGATCCACAAGGTTTTGTGGGTCTTATTCATTGTTTTGATAGGAGAAGGTTATGCCCAGAAAGACCATGATCACCAAAGATATGTTAAGCGATTCCGCCTTTGCCTTGCTCAGGGAAGAAGGGATCGGAGAAGTAACAGCACGTAAACTGGCTGCCAGACAGGGATGTTCCACACAGCCCATTTTCCATGTTTACAATGGAATGGATGATATCATTCGTGAGATGTTTGAAAGAGCCGTAACTTATTTTCAGAAATATCACGAGTTATATGTATCTTCCCATGTGAATATACCGGATGTTCCTTTTGTTGCCCTTGGCCTTTCCTATATCCGTTTTGCGGCAGAAGAACCCAACCTTTTTCGTTTCCTGTTCCTGGGAAAAGATAAATTCGGTATGAGTCTGTATGAGATGCTGAACGGAGAACATGGGGTGTTATCCAAAGAAGTAGCAGCTGCCAAAGCAGATGGCTGTGGGAATCCGCAGAGTATTTTCATGAGCATGTGGATCTTTATCCATGGAGCCGGCTGCATGACGATTACCGGTGATTATGATCTGGGAGAAAAAGAAACCGAAAACCTTCTGGTAGATTCCTACGAAGCGTACAAAGGACTGGAGTAAAAATCTATGGTAAATCTCATCGATCTGATGAATGAACGATATTCTTCCATGAGCAAAAGCCAGAAGGCCATTGCTGCATATATTACGGAGCATTACGATCAGGCTGTTTTTATGACGGCGGCTAAGATGGGTTCGGTACTTGGGATCAGTGAATCAACCGTTGTCCGCTTTGCGACCTTCATGGGTTTTGAAGGCTATCCTGAATTTCAGAAAGCTTTGGAAGACTGGGTACAGAACCAGATCTCATCGGTACAGCGTGTGGGGGTTCGTTACGGTAACTCCACCCAGTCCGAAGTATTGAAATCCGTTTTATCAGCGGATATTGATAAGATCCAGGATACCATAGACAATCTGGATCCTACTGCCTTCGAGATGGCGGTACAGACCATTCTGGAAGCGAAAAAAGTATATATTGTGGGTGTCAGAAGCTGTGAGCCTCTGGCGGTATTTTTACATTTTTATCTCAGTATGATCCGCCCGGACGTTACATTGCTTAGCACCACCAGCGTCAGCGAGATGTTTGAACAGATGATCCGGATCGATGAGAAGGACCTTTGCATTGGCATTTCATTCCCGCGCTATTCCATGCGTACCATAAAGGCATTGGAATTTGCCAAGGACCGCAATGCAAAAGTCATCACCATTACGGATTCCCATCATTCGCCCATGTGTATGTATTCTTCCTGTAATCTGCTGGCTCGCAGTGACATGGTGTCCATAGTGGATTCTCTGGTGGCTCCTTTATCCCTCATCAATGCGCTGGTTGTAGCTCTTTGCCTCAAGCGGCCCAAGGAGATCAAGAAGTATCTGGAGATGCTGGAGGATACATGGAATAATTATCAGGTATATTTAAATGACGAGATCAATTTCGTAAAGGATGAGCCCATCCTGAATTATCCTTTACGGAAGGAATAAACAGGTAATATGAGTAAGATTATTGTAGTGGGCGGCGGCCCTGCCGGCATGATGGCAGCTTATGCCGCTGCTTCCAACGGAGCAGAGGTTGTCCTGCTGGAGAAAAATGAAAAGCTGGGTAAAAAGCTTTTTATCACCGGTAAAGGACGATGCAACGTAACGAATTATTGTGATCTGGAACAGTTATTTCGCAATATTTTAACCAATCCAAAGTTTTTGAACAGCAGCATCCGTCAGTTTACCAATCAGGATGTATACGATTTCTTTAATGACCGCGGATGTGCACTGAAAGTGGAACGCGGTGACCGGGTATTTCCGGAAAGCGATCATTCTTCCGATGTGATCCGTACCATGGAGAAGGCCCTGAAGGAGCTTCAGGTTAAGATCCTGCTGAACACCGGGGTGAAAGAGATCCTGGTAAAGGACGAAAAGGCTTACGGCGTAAAGCTGGAAGATAATACCGAACTGGAAGGAGACAGCGTGATCCTCGCCATGGGCGGGAAAAGCTATGTAAGCACCGGATCGGACGGTTACGGTTTTACATTGGCCCATCGCCTGGGACACCATGTGGTAACCCCTCAGCCGGGACTGGTCCCGCTGGAGGTCAGGGAAGGCTGGGTAAAAGACCTGCAGGGACTTTCCCTTCGCAATGTGGAGCTGAAGCTGATCAATCATAACGGGAAAGTGGTATATAAGGAACTGGGCGAGATGCTCTTTACCCATTTCGGAGTCAGCGGACCGCTTATTTTAAGCGCCAGCAGTTATCTGAAAGAAAAAGAAGGACCTTATATCCTTCGTATCAATTTAAAACCCGGGCTGTCGGAAGATATGCTGGATGCCCGCCTTTTAAGAGATTTTGAAGAAAATAACCACAAGGAATTTAAGAATGCTCTGGGAAAATTATTTCCGACGAAGCTGATTCCCGTGATGGTGGAATTATCCGGTATTCCCGGAGAACAGAAAGTATATGACATAACCAGGACACAGCGCCTTCATTTCCTGAAGCAGATCATGGAGCTTACCATGACGGTTACGGGAACGAGGGGATTTCAGGAAGCTATCATTACCAGAGGCGGCGTAGATGTGAAGGAGATCAATCCTTCCACTATGGAATCCAGAAGGGTCCGCGACCTGTATTTCGCAGGGGAAATGCTGGACTGTGATGCGCTCACCGGAGGTTTTAATCTGCAGATTGCCTGGTCTACAGGAAATCTGGCCGGTACCAAGGCGGAACAGAAAAGCTGGGAAAGTGAATGATTAAGAGGATACGATATGAGCATTAATGTAGCGATCGACGGGCCTGCAGGCGCAGGAAAAAGTACCATCGCCAGAAGAGTGGCGGCTGAAAAAGGATTTATCTACGTGGATACGGGAGCAATGTTCAGGGCCATTGGTTTATACATGCTTCGAAACGGGATCGACCTGGAAGACAAGGAAGCTTTGGAGCGTGAATGCCAGAAGGCGGAAGTGACCATTTGCTATAAGGACGGCGAGCAGAATGTGATCCTGAACGGTGAAAATGTAAGCGGTCTGATCCGTACCCCCGAAGTGGGAGATGCAGCATCGAAGGTCTCGGTAAACGGGGTAGTTCGTGAACGTCTTTTATATCTCCAAAGAGAACTGGCAAGCACATCCGATGTGGTGATGGACGGAAGAGATATCGGTACGGTGGTCCTTCCAAATGCAAAACCCAAGATCTATCTGACGGCATCGGTGGAAGTACGTGCCATGAGACGTTTTAAGGAATTACAGGAGAAAGGTCAGGAGGCTGTTCTGGAGGAAATACAGGAACAGATCCGGGAGCGGGATGATCGGGACATGCATCGTGATATCGCGCCGTTAAAACAGGCGGAGGATGCAGTACTGGTGGACACCTCCGATATGACCATCGAAGAGGCCTGTGCAGCCATTTTAAAGCTCATTGAAAGCTGAATGAGAAAGGATACAGATCAGCCATGAAAGTAATACTGGCGGAAAGCGCCGGCTTTTGCTTTGGAGTGGAGAGGGCGGTAAATACAGTGAAGGAGCAGATCGCAGCTCAGCTTGCGGTCCCGGAAGAAGAGCGACTTCCCATTTACACCTACGGATCCATCATCCATAACAAGCATGTGGTCAGCGATTTTGAGAACAAAGGGGTGAAGGTCATCGGAAGCCTTGAGGAACTGGAAACCATTCATAAAGGGGTGGTGATCATCCGGTCCCATGGGGTGGAAAAGAAGGTCTACGACATCATGGAACAAAACGGTGTGACCTGTGTTGACGCAACTTGTCCTTTTGTTAAAAGAATTCACACAATTGTTCATACGGAAAGCGAAAAGGGTACACACATCATCATCGTTGGAAATGACGGTCATCCCGAGGTAGAAGGCATAAAAGGCTGGGTTGTAAACACTCCGGATGTGATCGGTACCAAAGAGGAAGCGGAGAATTTTCAAGGCAATTTGTCTGATAATTACTGTATTGTTTCTCAGACCACTTTCCAAAACGACAAATTTCAAGATATAGTTGATATTTTCTGTAACAAAGGTTACAATGTTAATGTTGTGAATACTATATGCAATGCTACTCATGAGCGCCAGGAGGAAGCTTGCAAAATATCGGAAACAGCCGATATTATGATTGTAATAGGTGATCCTCAAAGTTCCAACTCTCGTAAATTGTATGAAATTTGCAGAAAAGAATGTGAAAACACCTATTTCATTCAGACACTAGATGATCTGCATCCGGAAATTCCGGATACGGCAAAGACGGTGGGTATAACAGCCGGGGCATCAACCCCAAATAATATTATTGAGGAGGTTCAAAGTTATGTCCGAAGAAACTTTTGAACAGATGCTGGAAGCATCACTTAAAACAATACATACAGGAGAGGTTGTTGAAGG
>JAIKYN010000101.1 GCA_024683155.1 Lachnospiraceae bacterium
GACCAGAGATTTGCTTACAGCTTCCTTCAGATTCCACCTCGCAATGGACACCCTTGCTGTTTGGCTATACACTTCCCACTATCTGGGCGTGTTCGGGACTTTCACCCGTTAGAGCGCGCCCATGGCGCGCAAACTGAAAAAAGGGCCGTTGCATACGCAACAGCCCTCGCTCTTCAAGTCTTCTAAAATTAGCGAACTTCTTTGATCTTTGCTTTCTTTCCGGTAAGACCCTTTAAGTAGGTCAGCTTTGCTCTTCTTACTTTACCCTTACGAACAACTTCGATCTTCTCTACGTTAGGGCTGTGAAGAGGCCAGGTCTTCTCTACGCCGATTCCGTTAGATGTCTTACGAACGGTAAAGGTCTCACGATTTCCACCGTTCTGTCTCTTGATAACTACGCCTTCGTAAATCTGTACTCTTTCGCGGTTACCTTCCTTGATCTTACCATAAACGCGTACGGTATCGCCTACGCCAAACTCGTCTACGTTCTGCTTTAACTGTTCTGCTTCGATCTCTCTAATAATATCGCTCATTTTAAACCTCCATAGATTGATTGGATGTTCTTAATACGTCTCTTGTATGTACCAGCGGACCATCTCATAATTAAGCAACGTGTGAATAATATCATATCCACATACAAAAAGCAAGAAAATCATTCACTTTTCCTGCGTTTTTTCTTTTTGGGATGCAAGATCTCCGGATGAGCCTCAATATAAGCCTCATACAGATCCGGTCTCTTCTCCCTGGTCAGTGCCAGAGACTGTTCCAGTCTCCACGCATCCACCTTGGCATGATCCCCGGACAATAAGACAGGTGGAACTGCCAGACCGTTCCAGACTTCCGGTCTTGAATACTGCGGGTATTCCAGTAACCCGTTGCTGAAAGATTCGGTCTCTCCCGACTCCGAATTCCCTAACACACCGGGAACCATACGGGATATGGAATCGATCATGACCATGGCAGGGAGTTCGCCTCCCGTCAGCACATAGTCACCGATGGAATATTCATCCGTGACGATGGTATCCAGTACCCGCTGGTCGATTCCTTCATAATGACCGCATAAGAAGATAAGATCCTCTTCTGCAGCCAGATCCACGGCATCCTGCTGGGTAAAGGTCTTACCCCGGGGTGTCATGAATAAAACCCTGGTTTTCCTGTTCGATGCGATCTTTGCTTTGATCGCTTCATAGCAATCATAGACAGGCTGAGCCTGCATCAACATTCCGGCGCCTCCGCCGTAGGGATAATCATCGGTTTTGTTATGCTTATCCTTGGTGTAGTCCCTGATGTTGACCGCATCTACCGTAATTATATTCTTCTCTGCCGCTCTTCCCAGGATACTGGTATTAAGTCCTTCCAGTACCATCTCCGGGAAAAGAGTCATTACGTAAAAATGCATTCTATCGGTTCCTTGATCCAATGTAACTATATTAAAGATCCAGAAGTCCATCCAGAAGATGTACTTTGATGATCCCCGCTTCCAGGTCCACCTGCAGGATACATTGCGGGATCGCAGGGATCAAAATGGGTTTGTCTCCATCTCTGCTTACTTCGTAAACATCGTTGGCTCCGGTAGTCAGGACATCGGTTAAAACGCCCAGTTCCCGGCCATCTTCATCCACCACCTTCAGATCGATGAGATCCGCAATATAGTACTCGCCTTTGGCAAGGGGTACTGCGTCCTTGCGATCGATCAAAAGATCCTTCCCTCTGTAATGCAGGGAATCTTCCGGTGTATTCCACTCCCTGAACTTAATGATCACCATGTTCTTGAAGAACTTCACCTGTTCCGGGTGAAGAAGAAGTGTGCTTCCTTTCTCGGAGGAAATAAAGCATTCCTTCAGCTTCTTAAACCGTTTGGGATCATCCGTCGTGGGATAAACCTTTACTTCTCCATGGACTCCGTGTGCGCTGGTTACAACGCCGACTCGAAACGTTTGCTGCATAGTCACCTTATACGATTTCTACGTCAACTCGCAGATTGTCCTTGGAAGAAGCCGCCTTAACAACGGAACGGATCGCTTTTGCGATACGGCCCTGCTTGCCAATGACTTTACCCATATCAGCAGCAGCAACATGTAACTCAAGGGTTACATTCTTGCCGTCTACCTTCTCGGTAACAACAACTTCTTCGGGATGATCAACGAGAGCTTTTGCAATCACTTCTACTAATTCTTTCATTGGTCGCCTCCACAGATTGAGTATTTAATTAGCAAGTTACACCGCTTCTTAGCGATGGATACCTACTGCCTTAAAAATTCTCTCAACTGCAGTGGTGGGCTGAGCGCCGTTACCAAGCCACTTCTTAGCCAGCTCTTCGTTTACATGATATGTGCTGGGATCTGTAGTGGGATCATAGGTACCGATCTCCTCGATAAAACGACCATCTCTCGGGCTTCTCTCATCGGAAACTACGATTCTGTAGAAAGGTCTCTTCTTCTGTCCCATTCTTCTTAATCTGATCTTTACTGCCATGATAATCCTCCTCTGCTCTTATAAAGAGCGTCAAAAATAATATGATAAATAGTGCTTATATTGAACAGAAATCTGTCTCAAAAAGGAAACTTCATTCCACCCATACCGTTAAACATGTTGCGGCCACGCTTGCCGCCCATCATACCCTGCATCTGCTTCATGGCCTTCTGGCTCTGCTCAAACTGCTTCACAAAGCGGTTCACCTGAGCGATATCCAGACCGCAGCCCTTGGCGATGCGGTGCTTCCTCTGAGGATTCAGAAGCTTGGGATCCTTGCGCTCATCCGGTGTCATGGAAAGGATGATGGCTTCTGTCTGAGACAGCTGCTTGTCATCTACCATGGAGGAAATGTCGCCGCCTTTGATCCCCATGCCGGGAAGCATTCCCAGAATGGAACCAAGGCCCCCCATCTTCTTCATCTGCTTCATGCTTTCCAGGTAGTCGTTAAAATCGAACTTACCCTTCCGCATACGGGAAGCCATATCTTTGCTGGTCTCTTCGTCGATATCAATGGTTTCCTGGGCTTTCTCGATCAAAGAAAGAACATCGCCCATACCAAGGATCCGGCTGGCCATACGATCGGGATAGAACTGATCCAGATCGTCCAGCTTTTCACCGGTACCCACAAACAAAATGGGTTTGCCGGTTACGGCCTTTACGGAAAGTGCAGCACCACCACGGGAATCACCGTCCATCTTGGAAAGGATCACTCCATCCAGACCGATCTTCTCGTTAAATTCCTGTGCTACATTGACGGCATCCTGACCGGTCATGGCATCCACAACCAATAAGGTCTGATGCACGGTGACCTGCTGCTTGATCTCCTGCAGCTCTGCCATCATATCTTCATCAATATGCAGACGGCCGGCGGTATCGATGATCACCACCGAATCCCCGTTCTTCTCTGCATATTCGATTCCGGCTTTTGCAATATCCACGGGCTTTATCTTATCGCCCATGGAGAAGAAATCCGCCCCAACCTTTTCTGCATTGATCTTGAGCTGTTCAATCGCAGCGGGACGATAGATATCGCAGGCTACCAGCAGAGTCTTGCGGCTCTTTTTGGCAAACTTGCCTGCCAGCTTCGCTGCATGGGTGGTTTTACCGGCACCCTGAAGACCGCACATCATAAGTACGGTAATGCTCTTACCGGGCTGGAACTGAATCTCTGTGACCTCACTCCCCATAAGGTTGATCATCTCTTCATTCACGATCTTGATGACCATCTGCCCGGGGTTTAAGCCGTTCAGTACTTCTTCGCCCACGGCTCTTTCCTGAACCGCACTGATAAACTGCTTTACAACCTTGAAGCTTACATCTGCTTCCAGCAAAGCCATCTTCACTTCCTTCAGAGCGACCTTTACGTCCTCTTCCGTCAGTCTTCCTTTGCTTCGAAGGTTCTTAAACACATTCTGAAGTTTATCTGTAAGACTTTCAAATGCCACGAAGCATCTCCTGTATCTGCTATGACTTCTTTCAGAAGTCCTCTAATAAGCTGTTTGCAATGGTCTGTATCTCGAGAAGGGCTTCTTTTGATCTGGAAGGATCCTGACTTTCCTGCGCCAGATCTTTGATCTTCTTCAGTTGTTCTTCCGCATTCAGGAACTTCTTCATAAGGTGAAGCTTCTGTTCATAAGAATCCAGGATCTTATCACAGCGATGCAGCAGATCCGAAACCGCCTGACGGGAAGTCCCCATCTCATCTGCGATCTCCGACAGAGACATATCTCTGTACACTGCAGCCTCATATACTTCCTTCTGGTGATCTGTTAAAAGATCTCCGTAGAAGTCCAATAACATGCCGTTTTCAACGAATCGTTCCATGGTCTTCTCCAGTCAACCTTATACATACTACTATACGCAAAAAGACGTGTCAAGTATTTTTTCTTGACACGTCTGAATCCCTTATAATTTCGGAGCAAAATAACTTTTATATCCTTCCCCGTAGATCTCCGTCGCATCCGTTACAATGAGGAATGCTTCCGGATCCTCTTCCTTGACGATCTCTTCCACCTTGGGGTAAACCGGCTTACGAATGACGCACAGGATCACTTTCTTATCCTTCATGGAATAAGCCCCCTGTCCGTTAATATAGGTAACGCCCACATCCAGCTCTTCCAGGATCCGCTTGGTGATCGTTTCCGGACAGTCGGAAATGATATACACCATCTTGGCTCCGTCCCTGCCGTAGAGCACCACGTCAATGATATACGAAGTAAGAACAACCACGATCATAGCATACAGCGCGATGTTGAAATTACGGAACACGATACCGGAACTTACTACTACGACCAGGTCCAGGATAAACAGAAGAACACCGGTTTTGATGTGCTTATACCGAAGACGCAGCACCTTCACGATGATATCCGTTCCACCGGTGGTTGCTCCGGCGCGGAAAATGGCAGCCAGTGATATGGCCTGCAGCGCAGCTCCTGCAATGGCCGCTGCTAAAGGGTCCGTGGTAACCGGAGGGATCACGGCGATCAGGTCTGTAAACCAGGAGATCAGAAGAATGCTGTAAAGCGTGGATACGATCACCTTCCAGCCCAGCTTCCATAATCCAAGGATCATTACCGGGATATTCATGATCAGATACCACATACCCGTAGGGATCACGGTAAGAAAGCTTAAGATCACGGCAATACCGGTAATACCGCCGGGCGCCAGCTGGTTCGGATCCAGGAATAAACTGACGGCCACTGCGTAAATAAAGGATGCAATGGTGATCAGCACATACTCTGCCAGCATGCGGGTCCATCTTCTTTTATTGATCAGTTTCTTCAGATTTGCATACATAATTCTCTACTCTTCCAACAGAAAAAGGTAATCTCCCAACACATGAGAGATTACCTTATTTTACCCTTAAAAGCAACAAGAATATTTATGCAGAACATGCATAAATACTGCATTTTCAGATGTTAGTCTGCACCAGACGAGGACGATACCCCTTCTTCTCCAGAGACTTGATGATCTTGTTCTTATGCTCGGTACCGAAGGCTTCCAGCGTGATCTTCAGTTCCACAGCCGCATTACGGTTGATGGAGATAAACTGGTTATGCTCCAGCTTGATCACATTACCGCTTTCTTCCGCAATGATACCGGAAACACGGCTTAATTCGCCCGGCTTATCGGGAAGCAGAACGGATACGGTGAAGATACGATCCCGCATGATCAGACCCTGCTGTACCACACTGGACATGGTGATCACGTCCATATTACCGCCGCTTAAGATGGAAACGATCTTCTTATTCTTAACCTTCAGCTGCTTTAAAGCTGCAACGGTAAGAAGACCGGAATTCTCAACCACCATCTTATGGTTTTCCACCATATCCAGGAACGCGGTTACCAGATCCTTATCTTCCACTGTGATGACCTTATCCAGATTCTTCTGGATATAAGGGAAGATCTTGGACCCGGGGGTCTTAACAGCGGTACCGTCGGCAATGGTGTTAACGGAAGGAAGGGTCACAACCTTACCTTCGCTTAAAGAAGTCTCCATACAGTTGGCACCGGCAGGCTCTACACCGATCACCTTGATCTTGGGATTTAACAGCTTTGCAAGGGTGGAAACACCCGTTGCCAGTCCGCCTCCTCCGATGGGGACCAGAATATAGTCAACCGTAGGCAGTTCCTTGAAGATCTCCATGGCAATACTGCCCTGTCCGGTAGCAACCGCCAGATCATCAAAAGGATGAATGAAGGTATAACCTTCTTTCTTTGCAAGCTTTAAAGCATAGTCGCAAGCTTCATCGTACACATCCCCGTACAGCACTACCTCTGCGCCGTAGCCCTTGGTACGATTTACTTTGATAAGAGGTGTGGTGGTCGGCATTACGATAACCGCTTTTGCACCATAACACTTTGCCGCATAAGCAACGCCCTGTGCGTGATTTCCTGCAGATGCAGTGATCAGGCCTTTCTTGCGTTCCGCAGCGGTTAATGTAGAAATCTTATAATAGGCACCACGTACCTTGTAAGCACCGGTAAACTGCATGTTTTCCGGTTTGAAATAAACCTTGTTACCGGTCAGCGCACTGAAATGATCGCTGTAAACCAGTTTTGTCTCCAGTGTGACCTCTTTTACCTTGTCGGAAGCTTCCTCGAAGCTTTCCAGTGTCAACATTTCCTTGCTCATTCTGCCTCTTCTCCTTCAAACATGGCACGGACAAAACTGTCTGCGTCAAATCGCTGTAAGTCGTAGATCTTCTCGCCTACGCCGATATACTTCACCGGGATCCCCAGTTCCGACTGGATGGCAATGGCAATACCGCCCTTGGCGGTGCCGTCCATCTTAGTCAGGATGATCCCCGTAAGTTCCGTCACATCATTGAATTCCTTGGCCTGACTTAAAGCATTCTGTCCGGTGGTGGAATCCAGTACCAGCAGGATCTCCACATGGGCGCCCGGATATTCCTTCTGTGCAATGGTGCCCATCTTATGAAGCTCAGCCATCAGATTCTTTTTATTCTGAAGACGTCCTGCCGTATCGCAAAGCAAAATATCGATATTGCGGGACTGCGCTCTGTGCGCCGCATCAAAAATAACACTGGAAGGATCTGCACCGTCTTTCCCTCCGATCATCTCTACCCCGGCTCTTGCAGCCCAGGTTGCCAGCTGATCACCGGCTGCCGCACGGAAGGTGTCCGCTGCAGCGATCAAAACCTTCTTCCCGCGATTCTTAAACTGGTATGCCAGCTTACCGATGGTAGTAGTCTTTCCGGCACCGTTAACGCCAACCACCAGGATCACGGACTTGTCTTCCTCAAAGGAAAAATCCGCATCCGACGTTGCCATCTGATCCCGAATACTCTCGATGAGCATATCCTTGCAAAGAGAACGCTCTTTTACATGGTTCTTCTTTACATTCTCCCGAAGTCTTTCCAGGATCTCTTCCGTGGCCTTAATGCCGATATCGCTCATGACCAGGATCTCTTCCAGTTCCTCGTAGAAATCCTCGTCGATTTCATTTTCTTTAAACAGATTATTCAGGTTGCCTGCCAGCTTATCACGGGTTTTGGTCATCCCGCCGGCGAGCCGTGCAAAGAAGCCCTGCCTGGGTGCTTCTTCTGTCAGTTCAGCCGCAGCATCCTCATTCGTTTCTTCCGATGCAGCTTCTATCGGTTTTTCCAATACATCTTCTGCAGACTCCTTGGCCGTTGTCCCGGTTTCCACCGTCTCTTGTTCCGGGGAAACGACAGCCTCTGTATCTTCCTCAGGAACTTCCTGATTTTTCTTACGATTCCAAAACATTTGATAACCTCATATATCCGAACGCAACATTATCCGGCATATCCTACGGAACGGTCCCTTTCGGATCAATCATCCAGATCTTTGTCGATCAGATCCACGCTGACCAAAGTGGAGACACCCTTCTCCTGCATGGTGATACCATACAGACGATCGGCCTTTTCCATGGTAC
>JAIKYN010000143.1 GCA_024683155.1 Lachnospiraceae bacterium
GTGCCTTACATTTATCCTGCTATTCTCCATGCTCATCGGTGGCGGGATCTCCCCTACACGGGCGATCTTCATGTTTGCACTGAAAATCCTGGGAGACGTGCTGGGACGGACCTACGATATGCTGACGGCAGTGACGCTGGCACTTTTTCTTATGCTGTTGGAGCAGCCCTACTATGTGGGACATGCAGGGTTTCTCCTGTCCTTCGGGGCAGTGCTGGGGATCAGCGTGCTGGTGCCGGTACTGGAGGATGCGTTCGGGAAACACCGGATGCTTCCTTCCGTGGCTATTTTTCTGGCAACCTTTCCGGTGCTGCTGCGGTTTTATTTTACGTTTTCTCCCTATGCAACCCTTTTAAATCTGCTGATCATTCCGCTGATGAACGTGGTGCTCATTGACGGGATCCTGGTGCTGGCGGTGGGGCTGATCACCTTAAGCGGAGGTATGGCGTTCATGGCCCTTCCCGACCGGCTGATCCTTGGGATCTATGAGAAGGCCTGCCTCATCTTTCAGGCCCTTCCGGGAAGCCTGCAGATCTGTGGCCAGCCGCCGCTTTGGAAGGTGATCCTGTACTATCCGGGACTGCTGGTGTTGTTTTTGCTGTTCCGGAAAGGGAAAATGCCCCGGATGGTTCTGGTGCAGGGAATCCTTGTGCTGCTTATGGTTTTTGCCGTCCCCATATCCGGGCCGGGAGTAAAGGTGACGGGGATCGATGTGGGCCAGGGTCTGTCGGTGCTGGTGCAGAATGATAACGGGGAAGCTTTTCTCTTTGATGCCGGCAGTACCACGAAGAAGGATACGGGCAAGTATCAGATCGCGCCCTGCCTCAAGGCTCTGGGCGTAGGAAAACTGAAGGCTGTCTTCTTATCCCATCCGGATGAGGATCATATCAACGGTATGATGCAGCTGCTTAAAGAAGCAGAAAACGGAGGCCTCAGGATCGGTCAGATCATCCTGCCCCAGGCGGATCCCCAGCTTCTTACCGGATATGAAGCTATTGCGGATGCAGCAAAAGGACTGAAAATACCGGTGCGGGTGGCTGATAAAGAGACCACATTTTCCTCGGGAAACCTTGTCTTCTTCTGCTTAAATCCGGTAAAGGACCTGTATGCGGCGGATATCAACGAGATCTCCCAGACCTGGCTGTTATATAAGCCGGCGGGAAGGATGGAACGCCTCCGGAGGAAGAAGAAAGGGACCAGCATCCTTCTTACCGGAGACATCACGGGAAGTGCGGAAGAAGCCATGACAAGGCAGCTGGAAGTAACCATGGAAAACCTTGGGATCACCTCCATCAATCTGCTGCAGGTGGCTCATCACGGTTCGGCCTATTCCACCACGGATGCCTTTCTGCAGGTGGCAGAGCCCAAAGAAGCACTGATCAGCTGCGGGATCGATAATTCTTACGGACATCCTCATCAGGAACTGCTGGAGCGTTTGCAGCAGAGGCACATCCGGATCCTTCGTACAGACCGTTTGGGGGCTGTGTCATGGACTCCGTGACACGGACCGTGGATGTGTTTGGAATGGATGACAAACGGACCGGTTTGTTCATGGAATTTTAAAATAGCCCTCATTTACAATAAAAATAACATAAGGGAACTATTAGAGATTCAAGAATAAACGAGGTAGAAAAAATGGCAAATGTAGTACAGGAATTATCCCATGCAGCAGAGCGTCAGGCATTTGCGCTTGCAATTGACAAGTTTTTGGATCACTTAAATAACAAAAGTGCCGAAGAACGTACCGATACCTATCTGAAACTGGTAGATGTAGCCGGTAAATTCTACGGAAAGGCTGCAAAACCGGAAACACTGGATAAGGTAAAAGCGTATATCCAAAATCCGGAAAACCGCTGGGTGAAGTTCATCAACCGTGTATTGGATGAGACTGATCCCCATGTGGCAAAGATGACACTGCTTAACTTAGGTTATGAAGCATTCTTCCGCGGAACCAAGACTATTCGTGCAAACCGTGAGAAATACGGCTGCAATATTCCCTGGTTGATCTTATTTGATCCCACCAATGCCTGTAACATGCATTGCCAGGGTTGCTGGTCCGGAACCTATGGCGATAAGAGTCATCTGTCCTTCGAGGATATGGATAAGATCGTAACGCAGGGTAAGGAACTGGGCGTATATCTGTACATGCTTACCGGTGGCGAACCGCTGGTACGTAAGAAGGATATCCTGAAGCTGGCAGAAAAACATAACGACGTTATGTTCTCCATCTTCGACAACTCCACACTGGTAGATGATGCATTCTGTCAGGAAGTGGTCCGTCTCGGTAACATTACCTTCCAGCTTTCCATTGAGGGTACACCCGAGACCAATGATGCAAGACGTGGCCTTGGCCATTACGATGCAGTTATGAAGGCAATGGATCTGTTCCAGAAATACGGTATCCTCTTCGGAACCTCCATCTGCTATACCAGAAACAACATTGAAGCAGTTACCAATGATGATTTCCTGAATTTCATCGCAGATAAGGGCGCAAGATTCGGATTCTATTTCCACTACATGCCCGTCGGTAATAATGCAGTACCCGAGCTGATGCCTACCGTAGAACAGAGACGTAAGATGGTAGAGCGGATCCGCTTTGTAAGAAGCGACAAGTGCGACATCGGTTTCTATCCCATGGACTTCCAGAACGATGGTGAGTTCGTAGGCGGATGTATTGCCGGTGGCCGTAACTATTTCCATATCAATGCAAGT
The DNA here is from genome assembly GCA_024683155.1 of Lachnospiraceae bacterium. Lineage (GTDB taxonomy): Bacteria > Bacillota > Clostridia > Lachnospirales > Lachnospiraceae > JAILDL01. The sequence continues at coordinate 2,713 of JAIKYN010000143.1, forward strand.
GGTGATGCAGAACCTTGTGTATTCATCCACTTCTCCGATACCAACATCCATACCCATTCCATCCTGGAGATGCTGCAGAGCCCTCTGTTCATGGAATATCATAAGGGACAGCCTTTCAACCGTAATCACCTTCGTCCCTGTCCGATGCTGGAGAATCCTAAGTTGCTTCGTGAAATGGTGGCTCGTTGCGGCGCCCACGGAACCAACGAAGAGAGTGAGGAAAGCGTGGAACATCTTTGTGCAAAGTGTGATGACTACGCAGCAAAGTGGGCACCTGTGGCTGATGAGATCTGGGCTTCCCAGCCTCACAAGAAGCCTGCTTATGAGAATTACACCCAGGAGAAGAAAGATCATCCGGAACTGGCGGCTTTTGAACAGCTGAAAAAGAACGCATAAGGCAACAAAAAATATCCTCTGAGACGAAAGCTTCGGACCTGTGAAAGGTCCGGAGCTTTTTTATTGCACCATTTTCCTAAGCGGATGAGTCTTGCACTCCCCTCGGAATGAAGATAAGATAATTACGGTATGTTACGAATTAATGAGGATATTAAAAGCGGCCAATTTAAGAGAGCGTATCTGTTATACGGAGAAGAAGACTATCTGCGGTATCAGTTCCGGGATCGTCTGGTAAAGGCTCTGGTGAACGAGGGAGATACCATGAATTTCACTCGTTTTTCCGGTAAGGATATTTCTGTTCCCCAGGTCATCGATCTGGCGGAAACCCTGCCCTTTTTTGCGGAGCGCCGTGTGATCCTCATGGAAGATACCGGTTTTTTCAAGGGAAGCGGTGAAGAACTGGCCAAATATCTGGAGGCTCCAGCCGAGAGTACGGTGTTTATCTTCTGTGAATCGGAAGTAGATGGTCGTACAAAGCTTTTCAAGACGGTGAGCAAGAACGGCATCGCTGCAGAGATGAAACATCCTTCCGATGCAGACATGTCCAGATGGTTGAACGGGAAAGCTGCGGCACAGGGGATTTCTTTTGCCTCCGGTGCGCTATGCGATTACTTTATCAAGCGTATGGGTCCGGATATGATGGCCCTTGAAAATGAGTTAACAAAGCTCGCCTCCTATCTGGGAGAGCGGGATGTGATCCAGAAGGCTGATATTGATGCGGTTTGTACGCCGCAGATTCAGGATACGATCTTTGAGATGGTCCGTTGTATGTCCCAGGGCCGGAAGAAGGAGGCTATGGAGCATTACTACAGTCTGGTACTGCTGCATAAGCCTGCCATGCAGACCCTTGCCATGTTAAACCGGCAGGTGGGAGATCTTCTTCAGGTGAAGGATCTGATGATCCGGCGCAGAAGTAAGAAGGAAGTGGCTGAGGCAACGGGAATGGCCCCCTATCGGGCACAGAAGACCATGGAACTGGCCGGAGATTTTGATCTCCCGGCACTGAAGGATATGCTGAATGAAGGGATATCCGTAGAGACAGATATTAAAAGCGGTAATCTTCAGGACACCGTGGGTGTGGAGATGCTGCTGATCCGTTTATCCGATATAGCAACAGAAAGCCTTCGTAAGAAATTCAGAAGGAGAAACTAGGAAATTGCTTTTTTCCGGTTTGGTATTTATTTTTCGGTTTTTACCGATTTTCTTATTTTTCTATATTGTTACTCCCGGTAAGTACAGGAATTTCATTCTGTTTGTGGGGAGTCTGATCTTCTATGCCGTAGGAGAGCCTGTTTATGTGTTCCTTCTGCTGGGAGAACTGATCCTTAACTATGTTTGTTATTGCGGCTTTATCCGGAACAAACGTCATTTCCGGCTGATACTGCCCATCGTTCTTGATGTGGCAGCTCTTGTGGTATTTAAATATATGCTGATCCCGGGGCTTTCCATGCCGCTGGGCATCAGCTTCTATACCTTCCAGTTGATCGCATTCCTGATGGATGAACGGAAGAAAGCCCGGAAAAATCCTGTGCGATTCTTAAATTTTGCTACCTATATCGTTATGTTCCCGCAGCTGGTGGCAGGTCCCATTGTACAATTCAAAGAGGTACATCATGAACTGGCAAACAATGCCTTTTCCTGGGAAAAACTGGAAAAGGGAGCCAGAACCTTTGCCATCGGATTATCCTTTAAGGTGCTTCTGGCCAATCAGGTGGGCACGTTGTGGAACAGTGTGCAGACGGCAGGAACCGTAGGACTTGGCTTTTCCAACGCCTGGCTGGGGGCGGTCGCCTATACCTTCCAGATCTATTTTGATTTTCTGGGATATTCCCTTATGGCTATCGGACTGGGACGGATGCTGGGTTTTGAACTGCCGGAGAACTTCCGCGAGCCGTACAGTGCCACCAGTTTCTCCGAATTCTGGCGAAGATGGCATGTGACGCTGGGAAGGTGGTTCCGTGAGTATGTGTATATTCCTCTGGGAGGATCCAGAAAAGGGACCCTGCGCACCATCCTCAATCTGCTGGTGGTATGGGCTCTTACCGGGATCTGGCACGGCGCAGGATGGAATTTCCTGCTCTGGGGCCTTGGCTTTTTCCTGCTGCTGGTTTTAGAGAAATTTCTCTATGGCCGGTTTCTGGAAAAATATAAGATACTGGGCCATCTCTATGTGATCCTGCTGCTTCCGGTTTCCTGGGTGATCTTCGGGATCACGGACCTGTCCGTCTTATGGGACTACTTACGTTGTATGATCGGAATGGGAGATGACAGGGTCTTTGCAGGCTTTAGTGTATTCCTTCGCTATATGCGAAGTTACGCACCGTTACTTATGATCTGCCTGCTCTTTGCCACTCCTTATCCAAGACGGTTCTGGGAGAAATATAAGGACAAACTGTGGATGAGCCTTCTGGTGATCTTTTTCTTCTGCTTTTCCTGTTATGAGATCGCCATCGGCAGCAGTAACCCCTTTTTGTATTTTCGTTTTTAATGGGAAGATAAGATGAGACGTATAAAACAATATCCCTTTCTTACGGCATTTTTTGCCATAATGATCCTGGGATTTCTGATCGGTGTGATCAAAGCAGCTTTATATCCGCAGGATGTGTCCCTTGGCAGGTATTTTGCCTGGCATCTGACACAGCCTTTCTGGACGGAACTTCTGCCGGACTATTCGGTGGAGGGGCGGTCCTCCTTAGGATACGTAGATACATACTCCTCTGACCTGACGGGAGATCTGCGGGAGGATGAGGAGAAGGATGGCAATGATATGGAAGGTGCCGGCACAGATCCGACGGGCATCGATGGGGCTGTAGTTTCCAATGTATCCGGAACGTCGGCAGCTGCTGACGGGGATGCGTCCGGCGCAGGCGAAAGCAGTGCGGAAACTGCAGGAGAAGGAACCGGAGTTTCCGGGGAAGATAATGGCCGGGATGCAGGCGAAGGGAATACCGGAGCCACCGGAGACTTAGCCGATGCAGAAGCAGTAGCTGCCGGATCTGCAGATGGCAGCGGCCCGGCTTCCGTAGGAGACAATGCCACCCATAGCGGCGTGACCGGTTTTGTAACCTATGAACCGGTGGAGACGGACTCCTATTATTACACCGATCGCGGAAGGATTGCCCTTACCACGGATTATGCCTACGATACCGTGGATGATTCATATTTTGCAGATGCGGCCTTTATCGGCGATTCCAGGACGCTGGGCCTTCATGATTATTCCGGCTGGAAAGAGAGTGCGGCATTTTACTGCGAGAACGGTTTTTCCATTTACCGGTGGACCAAGGGCGGTAAAGTCACCTTCCAGAATACCGGAAGGGATGTGGATCTTACCGGAGAGCTTCAGAGAAAGAAATATGGTAAAATCTATATTATGGCAGGCATGAACGATCTTGGATACGGAAACACGGAGCTGTTCGGAGAGTGGTTCGGAAGTTTCCTGGAGATGGTGAAAGAAAGCCAGCCGGATGCCGTGATCTATCTTATGGCCAACCTTCATATCAGCCGCAAGCAGGATGGTGTGAAGGAAGAGATGAACAACGTAAATGTAAACGACAAGAATGCAACCATTGCAACTTTTGCAGACGGACAGCGGGTATTCTATCTGGATGCCAATCCTCTGTTTTGCGATGAAGCAGGATATCTGAAGGATGATATCACCTTTGACGGATTCCACCTGTATGCAGCCAACTACCCGGTATGGACCGACTTTATTAAGAGTCATGCTGTCGAGAGGTAATGGCAACACGAACGCAATGGTAATGTCCAAACCATAACCACAGCAATTACAATGGTTATACATGGCAATTGCAAAGGATAACGAAGGAATCGATATGGATCTGTTCGATTATATGCGCAGTACTAAAATGAAACAGGAGTCACCCCTTGCGGCCAGGATCCGTCCCAGGACGCTGGATGAAGTAGTGGGGCAGGAACATATCATCGGCAAGGATAAGCTGCTGTATCGGGCGATCCGGGCGGATAAGATCAGTTCCATCATCTTTTACGGCCCTCCCGGAACCGGTAAGACCACGCTGGCACAGGTGATCGCCAATACCACCAGTGCGGAGTTTACGGCCATCAACGCCACCTCTGCCGGTAAGAAGGAGATGGAAGAGGTGATCCATAAAGCCAAAGACACCTTAGGAATGTACGGCAAGAAGACCATTCTGTTCATCGACGAGATCCATCGCTTTAACAAGGGGCAGCAGGATTATCTTCTTCCCTTTGTGGAGGATGGTACGGTGGTACTGATCGGTGCTACCACAGAGAATCCTTATTTTGAAGTAAATGGGGCGCTTATTTCCCGTTCCATCATCTTTGAATTAAAACCTCTTTCCCCCGAGAATGTAAAAGAGCTGCTCCATCGGGCAGTCTATGATGAAGAACGGGGGATGGGAGCCTATAAAGCCAGGATCGATGAGGATGCCATGGACTTTCTGGCAGACCTTGCGGACGGCGATGCAAGACACGCTTTAAATGCTGTGGAGCTAGGCATCCTGACCACGGAGCGCAGTGAGGACGGTCTCATCCATATTACTCTGGATGTGGCCAAGGAATGCATTCAGAAGCGCTCCATGCGCTATGATAAGACCGGAGACAATCATTACGATATCATCTCTGCTTTTATCAAGAGCATGCGGGGATCCGACCCGGATGCGGCTGTGTATTATATGGCAAGAATGCTGGACTCCGGGGAAGATGTCACTTTTGTGGCACGTCGTATCATGATCTGTGCCGCAGAAGATGTGGGGATCGCCGATCCGCAGGCCCTTCAGGTGGCGGTCAGTGCTTCTCTGGCAGCAGAGCGGGTAGGCATGCCGGAAGCCAGGATCATCCTTTCGGAAGCGGCTATCTATGTGGCTACTGCTCCCAAGAGCAATGCGGTGATCTGTGCCATTGATGATGCCATGGCTACAGTACGACAGACGGGTAACCTGCCGGTGCCTGCACATTTACAGGATGCCCATTATAAAGGAGCTGCAAAATTGGGACACGGAATCGGTTATAAATATGCCCACGATTATCCGGATCATTACGTAGAGCAGCAGTATCTGCCCTATGAGCTGTCCGGCAAAGAGTTCTATTCTCCTTCCGGGAACGGATATGAAGTAAAGATCGACGAGCATATGAAGAAATTAAAAAAGAACGCAAAAAAAGACCCGTCTTCCGACGAGTCTTCCAAATGAACGGTTTAAAATAATGTTTTTACCAGATACTGGTATATTTCCTGATTCCGCTTCTGCCAGTTCTCACAAATGGTGGAAGCGGCTTCTTCCACGGGGACGGTCAAGGTGATCTCCACCAGCTTCTCGCCCCGGTCTTTGGCTACCAGGTGTGCCTCGTATTCTCCGGAGGTCGCCTTATAATAATCGCCGTAAACGGATACTTCATTCCGGATGGTCATGGCATTGTCCTTAAAATAAGCGTCGATCTCATCCCGAATGGTTTCACTGATACGATTCCCGAAGAAATGAATGGTCTCACGGCCTTGCGGGGTAATGCTTAAGTGGGTCCGGTTACGCATGGATTGTCCACGGATCAGATCCGAGTCGATCAGTTCTCCGATGGCCTGCTGCAGATTCATAAAATTGGTGTAACCGTGATCCAGGATAAAGTCACCGATCTGGGCTTTGGTCAAAGGGAATTCTACCCGGTCCAGCATATAAAGAATGATTAATTTGTAGATCGTTAAAGGTTCCTGTGCCATACCAATCATGATAAAATATTCAAAGTTTATATGCAAGAAGCTATTGCCAAATTAAAATGAATCGTTTACAATAACCGACATAAGAAACACGATCTGTTAGATTTACATCTGATTTGTCATGTGTTAACAAAAAACATGATTGTTCTTACATCGTTCAGTGTGTAGAGAGAACCCCTTTTTTTAGTATCATATTTATTTTTAGAGAGGAATTTTATGCGAGAGAAATTAGAATCATTGTCTTTGGCTACTCTTCGTGATCTTGCAAAGGGCAAGGGCTTAAAAGGTGCAGGCAGCATGAAAAAGGCTGAACTGGTGGATGCTTTGTGCTCTTTGGCGGAAGAGACGGAAGAAAAGCCTGCTGCAAAGAAGGCAGCAGAACCTAAGAAAACCACTGCAAAGAAGACATCTGCAAAGAAAGCGGCGAAGGAAGAAGTGAAGGAGGAAGAGGCAGAAGAAGCACCTGTTGCCGGAAAACCTGTGAAAGCTTCCAAAAGCAAAGCGGCTAAGGCAGAGATAAAAGAAGAAGAGGAAGAGGCAAAAGAAGAGAAGGCTTCCTCCGAGGATAAGGGTGAAGAAGCCATCGATGAGATGGACAGCGGCCAGACAGCCAACGGTATCCTGGAAGTTATGCCGGATGGATACGGTTTTATCCGTTGCGAGAATTATCTGCCCGGTGAGAACGATGTATACGTATCTCCCAGCCAGATCCGCCGCTTTAACCTGCGTACCGGTGATATTGTAGAAGGAAATACACGGATCAAAGCTTCCAACGAGAAGTTCTGTGCCCTCTTATATGTAAAGAAGGTCAACGGTTCGGTTCCCGATCTTGCCCACAAGCGTAAGAATTTCGAGGATCTGACTCCCATTTTCCCGGATGAGCGTATCCGTCTGGAGACCGGCAGAAGCTCTGTTGCCATGCGTATCATGGATCTTATGAGTCCTGTGGGTAAGGGACAGCGTGGTATGATCGTATCCCCTCCGAAGGCCGGCAAGACTACCTTATTGAAGGAAGTTGCCAAGTCGGTAAAGCAGAACAATCCGGAAGTACATCTGATCATCCTCCTCATTGACGAACGTCCCGAGGAAGTGACCGATATCAAGGAAGCCATTGAAGGCCCCAACGTAGAAGTGATCTACTCCACCTTCGACGAGCTGCCGGAGCATCATAAGAGAGTATCCGAGATGGTTATTGAGCGTGCAAAGCGTCTGGTGGAGCTGCATCAGGATGTTATGATCCTGCTTGACAGTATCACCCGACTGACCCGGGCCTATAACCTTACGGTTCCCCCTTCAGGAAGAACCTTATCCGGTGGTCTGGATCCTGCGGCACTGCATATGCCCAAGCGTTTCTTCGGCGCAGCCCGTAACATGAGAGAAGGCGGAAGCCTTACCATTCTTGCAACAGCCCTCATCGAGACGGGAAGTAAGATGGATGACGTAGTATATGAGGAATTCAAGGGAACGGGTAATATGGAAATGGTTCTGGACCGTAAGCTGTCTGAACGCCGTATCTTCCCTGCCATCGATATTCCCCGCTCCGGAACCAGAAGAGATGACTTGCTGTTATCTCCCGATGAACTGGAAGCGATCAATATGATCCGTAAGATGTTCAACGGCTTAAAGCCGGAAGAAGCAGTGGATAAGGTCATCGACCTGTTCTCACGGACCAAGAACAATACTGAATTTGTAAACATTGCCAGAAAGCGTTTTATTGGACCGATGTGATCCTGAATGTGGCGGGATACTGCAATTTGCAGGGCTTCCAAAAAAGTACTTGCCTATGCAGTATGCTTATGCTACAATAATAAAGCTGTTCACGGATATCAGTGTTTTAGTCTGATCAGGCCCTGGCAGCAATACTATATTATCAGGTTTAATGCGATGAGAATCGCAATCGAGAGGTGAATAAAATGAGAGAAGGAATCCATCCTGCTTACTATCAGGCAACTGTAACCTGCAACTGCGGCAACACATTTGTTACAGGCTCTACTAAGGAAGACATCCACGTAGAAGTTTGTTCCAAGTGCCATCAGTTCTATACCGGACAGCAGAAAGCTTCCAGAGCTGACGGACGTATTGAGAAGTTCAACCGCAAGTACGGTATTACAAACAAATAAGAAATGCAGGAAGGTTGAGGTTTTCAAGAAATCTCAACCTTTTTTATTCC
>JAIKYN010000161.1 GCA_024683155.1 Lachnospiraceae bacterium
CTCCTTCTATGCTCGATACGCGAGCATGCGCTTCAGGGTTAATACGAACATTGATCGCGCCCATGCCTTTCTCATGGGGCAGGTTTTAAAATATACCACAAGGATCTGTGGGGTGCAAGGTGATTTGTCACATTTTTTTAAAATCAAAAGAGAGGTTTCACCCGCACATTACAATTTACCCGAAATATGCCCTTTCGTCATTTAACCGGTGGTTGAAACGATTCCGAAAAAAAGCGCCTCCCTTACTCTTTGTCCTCGCTTACCGCATTGGGGTCATACTCCAGGATATCCCCGGGCTGGCACTGAAGCGCATCGCAGATTGCCTCCAGGGTTGAAAAACGGATGGCACTGATCTTGCCGGTTTTGATCTTGGACAGGTTCACATTGGTCACCCCCACTTTTACCGACAGTTCATTCAGACTCATCTTCCGGTCGGCCATAACACGGTCCAGTCTTAATATGATCTTTCCCATACAGAACCTCCTTACAGTGTCTCATCCACTTCGTTCTGCAGTTCTGTTCCATATTCAAAAATAGCATAGATACACCACAGAAGTAATCCCACCATCACTGCTACGCCAAATCCCACAAAGAAAAGGGACGCAACTGTTACAATGATAAACGCACGCTTCATATTCTGTAAAACTTCCTGCTTAAACGGTGAATCCTCTTCCTGGATCTTAACAAAAATACTACGGAAGATCATGACAACGACCATGGCCACCAGGCAGATCAGAGTCGCTACCATGCAATTGATCCATACAACGATGGCGTAGTTTCCTGCTTCCAGAGCGCCACTTGCATCTACCAGCAGGCGGATGGCTCCGTCGGTTGCAAGTGCATCGATCTTAACTCTTCCTTCTGCTACGGACTGTTCCAGATAAGGGTTGATCTCACTTTGATATACGAACATTAAGATTCCGGATACAAAGCTGAGCACTGCTCCTAAGATCATAAATATCTTAAAAACAGAAAGCACATTGGCTGCTGTATTACATCTTCTTTTGGTTTCTTCTAATTTTACATTCTGCTGATTCATTGTTATACCTCCACTGTTTACCGGTTATTTCCGGTTCCGTTTTTTCTGTTATGATTGTTTTTGGTTATCAGGTTGTTTTTGTTGTTTTTTGTTTGCATTAAATATTTAATGTTTATCGATAATTGAAGTATACCATACCATATTCGAATGTCAACAACTTTTTATCGTTTTTCGATAAATGTTTTTTGAGGCAAAAAAAGAACGCTCTGTTTACGGTACAAAGCGCCCTTTTTGATCTCTGTATTTTTTTATATCCGTACTTCTCTTTAATCATTTTCAAACAACGGAGTGGAGAAATAACGCTCCGCAGTATCCGGTAAAACGGTAACCACGGTCTTGCCCTTCCCCAGCTTTTTCGCCAGCTTTAAAGCAGCCGCCACATTGGTTCCGGAACTGATGCCGCACATGATCCCTTCCTTTCGGGCCAGATCTTTTGCAGTCTGAATGGCTTCTTCATCCGTTACGATATAGATATCATCATAGATCTTCTGATTCAGATTCTTGGGAATGATCCCGTCACCAATGCCCATCTGCAGATGGGTTCCGATGTTTCCGCCGGCTAATATGGCTGCGTTCTCCGGTTCCACTGCCCAGATCTCCACATCCGGATATTGTGCCTTAATGGTCTCCCCGATCCCGCTGATGGTACCGCCGGTTCCGATACCGGAACAGAATCCATGGATGGGACCTGCCACCTGCTCTAAGATCTCCAGTCCGGTATGATGCTTATGCACCTTGGGATTGGCAGGATTCTCAAACTGCTGAGGAATAAATACCCTGGGATCTTCTTTCGCCATACGAAGCGCCGTCTGCAAACATTCATCCATACATGCTCCGATGTCCCCTGCATCATGGACCAGGATCACCTGTGCCCCGTAGTGCTTCACCAGAAGGCGTCTCTCCTCACTGACACTGTCGGGCATGATAATGCGGGTTTCGTATCCCATGACTGCGCCGATCAGCGCCAGGCCGATACCCTGATTTCCGCTGGTAGGTTCCACGATGATGGTATCATCCTGAATGATCCCGTCCTTTAATGCCTGCTGGATCATGTTGTAGGCGGTACGTGTCTTAATGGATCCACCCACATTCAGTCCTTCGTATTTTACCAGGACCTCTGCAGCCTCCGGGTCATTCATCCGGTTCAGCCGCACCATGGGTGTGTGTCCGATATATTCCAATATATTATTGCAGACCATTGGTATTCCCTCTTATTCTTGATACTTTCGGATTTTTATAAACAAGGCCCTCCCCTTTCAGGCGGCCCTTTCTATAGAATACCACGTCTGTAACGATCTGCATCCATCTTTTTTATTCCCGGACCTGCATTTTCGTATTGGGTTATCGGTCCCTGCAGGCTTCGGTTACCGGTCCCCGCGATCTCCGGTGATCTTCACTCCGGCTTCCCACATCTTCCGGATGGCTTCCTCCAGATACGGATCGGCCACAGCTCCCACTGCGTCTAAGTCTACCGTAACCGGATAGCCATGCTTTACAGCATCCAGGGCTGTCTCCGGCACGCACACTCTGCCGTCTGCGCCCACAATCCGGATCTCTTCCGCTTCCCGGACCTGCGTTTCTCCGGATCCTGCTGTTTGTGCGTGGGCACCATTTCCTCCGGTCTGATGGCATTCGTCAAGAAACATCACAAACTCCGGACAGCTAAACGCACTTTGCTTTACCTTGGTAAAGATATGGTCCGAGATCACATCCAGACCTTCCGCAAAGCCATAGGCTTCCGCTTCCTGCTCCGTGCCCTTATTTCGCATATAGACAACAACAGCACCTGCAGACTTTGCCCCTCGGATCTGCGCATTCACTCGCTCCACCAGGCCCCGGTCGTACAGGTGCATGTATTTTTTCTGCATATCCATTA
>JAIKYN010000264.1 GCA_024683155.1 Lachnospiraceae bacterium
TGAATACCGGCGGAAGCCTGAATCAGGGAGAAGAAACCATTCGCCCCGCAGTTCGTAAATATTATACCGATACCATGAAATGGGCGATCATCAGCATTGTCATCGGTCTGTTGTTTGTGGTTATCGGTTTTCCTAAAGGACACCATTACTATAATCCGGCTTTATTGCTGGCTGTTTTGCTGGGCATTGCGCTGGTAGCTCTGGGTATCTACCTGATCATCCGTAAGAGCGGCGGTGAAGCAGAAGCCATCAATGCAGCAAACTTTGAACGGGAACGCTTAAAGAAGCGTGCACTGGTAAAGCTTGGTCTGGATGAAAGTCAGGTCAGCCTGATCGAGCCTGTGATCCTCAATGGTTTCGGTATATCCCCCAATGCAAGACTGGGAGATACCGCAACAGCTAACGCACTGAGCGGTATGGCAGGTATTTCCGCAAGAAGAATGAAGAAGCTCGTGAAGAATTCCTACGATCCTTTCGTAGCATATAAGCTGGGCAGTAACGATCAGTTACATTCCATGCTGATCCAGACCACCCTTTTCTTCTTCACTGAGAATCAGGTACTGATCTACAGCGGTAATGTGGATACATCCACCGGTAAGGTATATCATGAGACCACCAGAGAGATCTTCTATAAGGATATCACCAAGGTGACTACTTCTCAGGATATTACTAAGTATTACAGCAAGCAGAGAAGGGATTTTGTTTATAAGATCGAAGAGTTCTTCAGTGTATCCGTTTACGGTGAGCAGGTTCGTTTCTCTGTTAACACAGACCTGGATGCCAGCGTGATCGATGCACAGATCGCTGGTATGAAGGCTCTGCTGCGTGATAAGAAGGTACAATAATATGGCACAGCAGATCGTAGAACTGGAGTGCCCCGGTTGTGGCGCCCGTGTTTCCAGCAATATGAGCGAATGCGAGTATTGCCACAAGCCCATTATCATTTCCAGTTTTAACAGTGTATACAATATGCCCATGCCGGAGATCAACAAATATGCAGGTGCTTATCGCAAAGCACTTGCAGAGAATCCCGACAATACCGGGCTGAATAATTCGGTGGCCATGTGCTACCTGAAGCTGAAAATGTACGACAAAGCGCTGCCGGCCTTTGAGAAGGCCATGGAAGATAACTTTGATAATTCCGAGACCTTCTTCTATGCAGCGATCTGTCTGCTGAGGGGAAAGATTGCCTTTACGGCCTCCAAGGCAGACATTGATAAAGCCATTGCGTATATTCATTCTGCATGTATGATCGAACCCAGAGGAGTGTACTATCTGTATCAGGCCTATCTGGTGTCTGATTTCTATGAGCGTAAGCACCTTCGTACTTCGCCCACATCCGCAGAACTGATCGGTATGGCAATGGCAAACGGACTTTCCCCTTACGACCGGGATCAGTTGTTCCTGGTACTGGGCGTGGAAGTTCCGCCTGCATTTCGGTAAAACATATGGCAACAATCCTGCAGGCATGGAATATCTGTGATGCAGAATTGTTGCCTTTTTACGTGGAAAATGATGGAACATGAGGGGGATCCGATATGAGTGAGTGGATCGAAACAGTGGAAACAGGAAGTGGCGAATTTATCAGTATGGAAGCCCTGGAAGTCATTTCCGTTCCCAATATCCTGATCTTAAAAGATGATAACAATCCCAATGAAAACGTAGAGGAGCGGGTGCGTATGGGCTTTGGCACCATGCTGTCGGAAGTCTATCAGTCCTACCGCTCCATTCTAATGGCGGAAGCCAGTGCAACAGGCGCCGTAGAGCTGCTTTGGACAACCACACCGGTGGAAAATCAGCCCTTTCGTGCACAGATCCATCTGTATTTTATCTTCCGTGCCATTGCGAGCCGGAAGGCTATGGCAGATGAACTGATCGAGCGGATGCGTAATTCCTGTGAATCTGTCCTTCGCCTGTATAAATATGTCTATCAGCAGGCGGATATGCCTGCTTTTCATCAGATGCTGGAGACAGTCAACGGAGAAGCAGCCTGTACCCTGGTAAAGGACGAAACCGTAGAACTGCTGCAGAACACCATTATGAACGACTGCTACAGCTTCGGATTATTCCATGCTGCCGCGCCGGATCTTAGCAGCGTGGTCAACTGTCTCATCGATCATCCCAATTGTGCCCTGTCCATCCAGCTGGTGCCCACCTATTTCCGTCCGGAAGAGTTGCTGAGCATCAATCAGATCGCGCAGCTGGTCACTACCTTAAGCAATGGGATTCAGGCAGACGGTGTGGGCAATGTGAGTATCGCAGCGGCGGAAGGACTGGCGGAGGTGTATCGGTATTATCTCTCCGCGAAGAATGCACCGCTGTTTCAGTACGGCATCTATGCCTACGGGGATGAGCGGGCCGTGGAAGATATCATGGCCAAGATGTACGGCTATCTAAGCTATGATTTTATGAAAGCTCCGGCTCTGAAGCATTTTTATCTGCCGAAGGAGATGGAGAGTTTTACCGCTAACTATATCGCTCTGCCCTGGCAAAATGAGGAGCAGCTTCCCAATATCGGAAGAAATCAGTATATCTGGAATGCACAGAATAACTATACCAACCTGTATCGGATGCCTTATGTGATCACTGCAGAGGAAGCGTCGGAGATCTTCCGTCTGCCCATCGGAACGGTACTGGTATCTGCCGGTCTCTCAGTCAATGAAACAGGAAGCGCGTCCAAGACCTATGGAAAGGACCTGATCAATTCCGGTGACATTACCATCGGTACCCTGAAAGCTTCCGGCAATCGAGATACCATCGGTATCAAATTAAATGATCTGGCAAAGCATATGCTGGTGGTAGGAACGCCCGGTTCCGGTAAAACCACCTTTTCCGTTGGCCTGCTGGATCGCCTTTGGAAGGAACATCATATTCCGTTTCTGGTCATCGAGCCGGCCAAGAACGAATACCGTGCCATGGTCCAGAGCATTCCGGATCTGCAGATATTTACGCCCGGTAAGAATTCTATTTCTCCCTTCGTGTTCAATCCCTTTGTCCCTCCGAAGAATGTGAAGCTGGAAACCTATAAATCCACCCTGAAGACAGCCTTTGCAGCCGGCGTATCCATGACCACACCTCTGGATAAGATCTTCGAGGAAGCCATCAATAACTGTTATTCCGATTTCCGATGGTTGGATACCTATACTTCCGATGATAAAGGACAGATCTTCAATATTTCCGATTTTATCGCCTGCTTCGAGAAGACCTTTGAAAGCATCGGATATACCGGTGATGCCAAAAATATCGGCCGTGCCGGCGTTGTAAGACTGAAAGGACTGGAGAATCTGTTTGATAATTATTTCTCCATTCCCATTGAGGACTTACTGGAAAAGCCCACCGTCATTGAATTGGCGGCCATTGAAAACAACGAAGAAAAAGC
>JAIKYN010000238.1 GCA_024683155.1 Lachnospiraceae bacterium
ATCTTCATGTATTACATCGTAACCCGCAGAGGCCGCGACTTATTGATCGTGATGACGTTTATAGCCACCATTTCCCTGTATGTTCTGTGCTATTACGGCATGATCAACTATATTCTCTTTGATCCCAAAATTGCAGCGGACCTGGAGTATATCTCTCTGTTTTTGTTACCCGTGCCCGCCTGCGCATTCTTTACCACCGTGTTTGAGAAATCCGGACTGCACAGGTATTTCAAAGTGGGAACCTTCATCAGTCTGCTGGTTTTCGTGATCTGTACCCTGATCCATTATTCTCCCTTCTGGTGGTTCCATTACACCTCCATGCTGGTGGTGGCTCACATCGAGATCCTGGCCCTGGCCATCTCGGTCATCATCGCCTGCATCATCTATAAAACCGAGAAAGAATGGACCCGTCTGGTGCAGGCAGGAACCCTTCTGTACGCATCCATCATCATTGTGGAGCTGGTGCGGTTCGTGGTGTCCCGTTTCCTGCCCATTCCGAGACTGATCTATAAAGTATCCCTTCTGCCCTTCTCCTTCCTGGAGCTGATCTTCACCCTGCTGGTTTCCACCATCGTGCATCAGTTCGCGATCCTTAGGCAGGAGCAGGAGCAGATCCAGTTAAAGCGCCTGGCCTACCAGGATGTGCTCACCGGCCTTATGAGCCGTACCCGCTGCGAGGAATACTGCAGACTGCTGGAAGAAGAGCAGATCAAGGATTTTACCGTCTTTTATCTGGACCTGAACCATCTGAAAACAGCCAATGATAAATTCGGACATGAATATGGCGATCACTACCTGCAAAAGACCGCGGAGATCCTGCAGGATGTGTTTGAAAGTGCCGATATCATCAGCCGTATGGGCGGCGATGAGTTCGTGGTGATCTTCGGAAAGGATATCCGCTGGAAGATCCAGAATATGTGCAACCGCCTGGAGGAGGCTTTTGAAGATCTTCGTAGCAGCGGAGTATTTCCTTTTGACCCTTCCATCGCTTATGGATATGCATCCAGCACCGGCGCGGATCCCCATAGTATCGAGGAAATCATGAAGTCTGCGGATGCCCATATGTACGAGAAGAAGCAGGCCATGCGGTAGGAGGATGGCTCATGGCAAATTTTATTGACTATCTGGACTGGCGCGGCGACCTGAGCTTTCAGGAGGCGCCCTTCAACGAAGTGGACGCACTTTTGCTGTCCTATTTATCCTATGTGAATTTCGATGAGGTCCTTCCCGGCGTAGACCGGAAAGGCGCTGCATCCGGTATCTCTTTGTCCAAAGCGCGTGAGCAGTTCTTTACCATTCACCGACTGGACGACTTTAAGAAGGATCGTTCCTTCATCCGCCTGGCGCCCTATCTGCTGGACTGCATGGGCGCAACCCGCCGTTTCGGCAGTATTCTCCTTAGCAATTACGTGAATCATATCGACATCCGTGAGGAAGTGCAGTTCTCAGCAGTACGTATGGATCTGGGAAATGCAAGGCTTAGAGAGACCCCTCAGGAGTCATTCGATAACCTGATCTATATTTCCTTCCGTGGCACCGACGATACCATCATTGGCTGGAAGGAAGACTTTAATATCAGCTACCTTACCGTTCCCGCAGAGCAGGAAAGCATTGATTACGTGAATACCATCCTGAAGGATAATACGGATCCCGTGATCATGGGAGGACACTCTAAAGGAGCGCATCTGGCGATATATGCCGCGGCAAGAAGCAATGAAAATATCCGGCACAGCGTTCGTCTGGCTTATAATTTCGATGGCCCCGGTTTTCACAGGGATTTTCTGGAATCCGCAGAGATGCGGGAGATCAGCGGAAGAGTCCGCCGCTTTGTACCGGAGGATTCGGTGATCGGCATGCTGCTGGATCACAACATCCCGCCGGTGATCGTACAAAGTAACGGAAAAGGGATCCTGCAGCACGATCCCTTCACCTGGCAGCTGATGGGTACTGCCTTTGTGACCTGCGGTAAACTGGGCAAGCTGGGGACACTCATGGACAAGACATTCACGGAGTGGATCGCCCAGGTGGAGCCTTCTCAGCGGAAGGTCTTCATCGACGACTTATTCTCTGTCCTGGAAGCTTCCGGCGCCCAAACTCTTACCGAGCTCTACTCCGGCAATGCCAAGTCCTACCTTGCCATGGTGAAACGCCTGGACAAGCTGGATGATCGCACGGGGCAGATCCTGAAGCTCCTCATGGAGTCCATGTTCGACCACCTCACCGAGCAGATGAAGCCGACAAAGCGCACCGCTCGCAGGCTTTCGGCAGAATCTCTTCCTGCCTCTAAGTAATGAACACAAAGAGAATGAAGGTCCTCCGTAGACACGCTCCCGCTCTATGCTTCTTGCATAGCGGTACTAAGCTCGACAAAACCTCGCTAAGTACCGATGCGAAGCAAAGGTCTACTTGAGAATCCTTCATTCTCTTTTTTGTACGTAAACAAAAATGCGCAGGAAGAGATTCTGTAGCAGACCTTTTGATCGCGTCAGCACTTGACGAGGTCCTTTCGAGTCTATGTGCTGTTACGCGAGCTATAGAGCGAAAGCGAGTCTGCGAAGAAATCTTCCTGCGCATTCGGGATTCAGTTATGAAAGAGGGGCCGGATTATTTGAAGTAGCGCTTCAGCAGTCCTTCGAAGGCCTTGCCGTGGCGAGCTTCGTCTTTGGCCATCTCCATGGTGCTTTCTGCGATGGCATCGAAGCCTGCAGCCTTAGCCATCTTGGCAAGAGCAACCTTACCTGCGGTAGCGCCGTTCTCAGCGTCCACACGCATCTGGAGGTTCTTAGCGGTAGAGTCGGTCACAACCTCGCCTAACATTTCCGCGAAGCGGGAAGCGTGATCTGCTTCTTCAAAAGCAGCCTGGCGATAGTACATGCCTACTTCGGGATATCCCTGACGCATGGCAACACGGCTCATTGCAAGGTACATACCTACTTCGGAGCACTCACCGGTAAAGTTGGAACGAAGTTCTGCAAGGATCTCCTCGCTGGCACCCTTAGCGATGCCTACTTCATGTTCTGCTTCCCAGGTCAGTTCTTCTGCCATGGGTGCGAATTTAGATGCGGGAGCGTTGCACACGGGACATTTCTCCGGGGGCTGCTCACCTTCATGTACATAACCACATACCTGACATACAAATTTCATTGTAAAAATCTCCTTTCTTTTAAGAGAAATTATGTTCGTAAAACTACATTAGCAACTTTTCAGACAAAATACAAATCCATGTTTACTGTTTATGAAAACTTTAGAAATTAACTATATTCTATTTCTTGGTTTGCAGGGTGCAGGTGTTATAATCGAAGAGTAAAAACCGACGTAAAAGGGGCGTGTTCATGAAATTTAAGACCAGAATATTGGTGACCTTCATGGCCATCGTTTTGCTTCCTTTGTGTCTGACCATTCTGGCGTTTACTGCCATCGGTGGTTATTTCATGCATAAAGAAGCAAACTTCCAATTAAATGCGGATCCCACCCGGTATTCCTACCAGATGCTGGATTATTATGAGAGCACCCAGAACGTGTTTGAGGAGCTGAAGAGGAATCTTTATGAAGATCCTTCCAAAGCAGAAGATGCGGAATTT
Organism: Lachnospiraceae bacterium; assembly: GCA_024683155.1. Taxonomy (GTDB): domain Bacteria; phylum Bacillota; class Clostridia; order Lachnospirales; family Lachnospiraceae; genus JAILDL01. Next base: position 3,582 of record JAIKYN010000238.1, read on the forward strand.
CTGGATTCCATTAACGAGCAGCTGGCTACAGCCAATTCTTCTTTGATCCTGCGTAAAAACGGGGAAACCGTTTATATAGGGGATCAGGCTGATTATCAGCTGGTAGCCGATGATCTGCCGGACTTTTCCGGACAGGAAGCGTCGGAAAACCGCAGCTACTATCTGGGAGAAGATCAGAAGCTGGTAAAACAGCTGGATTTCCACTTTGCAGACGGCAGTGAGGGAACGGCCTATGTGATCACCCAGGCCAATACCCTGATCAATCAGTCCTTCTTAAAATCCATGATGCTTTCCATCGTGGTGATCCTGGTGGTAACCAGTCTGGTGATCTCCAAGTGGTTTGTGGACACCATGGTAAAGCCGGTGCAGGAACTGAACAAGGCCATGCAGGAAGTAAAGGACGGGAATTTTGAGTACCGTATTTCCGATAAGGAGCTGGTACAGCGCAACGAGATCGGTGAATTATATCGAAGCTATGAAGATATGCGGCTTCGTCTGAAAGAAAATGCGGACGAAAAGATCCGCCAGGAGAATCAGAATCGGGAGCTGATCAGTAACATCACCCATGATCTGAAGACTCCCATGACCTCCATCAAGGGGTATGTGGAAGGCATCATGGACGGCGTGGCAGATACGCCGGAGAAGATGCAGAAATATATTAAGACCATTTATACAAAGGCCTGTGAGATGGATAAGCTGATCAACGAGCTGACCTTATATGCGGGCATTGATTCCCACCGGATCCCGTATACCTTCCATCGGATCAACGTGGCATCCTATTTTGATGACTGCGTGGAAGAAGTGGGAATGGATCTGGAAAACAAGGGCATCAAGCTGAATTACACCAATACGGTGGATCGGGATACCCGGATCATCGCAGATCCCGAGCAGTTAAAGCGGGTGGTGAACAACATCATCAGCAACAGCGTGAAATATATGGACAACGACCAGGGCGAGATCGATATCCGTGTCCTGGACGAAGTGGATTCCGTTCGGGTAGAGATCGAAGACAACGGCAAGGGTATCGCCCAGAAGGATCTGGGACGGATCTTCGAGCGGTTCTACCGTACCGATGCTTCCCGCAATTCCATGAAGGGCGGAAGCGGGATCGGTCTTTCCATTGTAAAGAAGATCATCGAAGATCATGGCGGTTATATCTGGGCCACCAGTAAAGAGGGCGAAGGAACCTGCATGCATTTCGTGCTTCGTAAATATACGGAGCAGACGGAGACGGGTTCCAACGAAGTGTGAGAAGAACCCTAAAATAAGCAATAAAATATTATGCATCCGATGAGATCCAAAATTAATTAAGTTAAAAAAGCATGGGATGAGATCAAAGAAACATTCGTGAAGAGCAAAGATAAATGTATGGGATGAAAGCGAATGGAAGTAAAACAGAAAGGAAGCGAGAGATATGAGTAAGATTTTGATCGTGGAAGATGAAGAAGCAATTGCGGAGCTGGAGAAAGATTACCTGGAGCTCAGCGATTTTGAAGTAACCATAGAGCATGACGGAACCAAGGGACTGGAGCTGGCGCTGCATCAGGAGTTTGACCTGCTGGTGCTGGATCTGATGCTTCCGGGAACGGACGGCTTTGAGATCTGCAAGAAAGTCAGAGAAGTGAAGAACGTGCCCATCATTATGGTTTCCGCCAAGAAGGATGATATTGACAAGATCCGTGGTCTGGGCCTTGGCGCCGATGACTACATGACCAAACCCTTCAGCCCCAGTGAGCTGGTTGCCCGTGTGAAGGCACACATGGCAAGATATGACAGGCTTGTCGGTTCTGGAACCAAGGAACAGAACGACATCATCGAGATCCGCGGTCTGAAGATCGATAAGACCGCCCGGAGAGTCTTTATTGACGGGGAAGAGAAGGCCTTTACCACCAAGGAATTCGATCTGCTGACCTTCCTGGCGGAGAATCCCAATCACGTATTTACCAAGGAAGAGCTGTTTCGGGAAATCTGGGACATGGATTCCATTGGTGATATTGCAACGGTTACGGTGCACATCAAGAAGATTCGTGAGAAGGTGGAATTTGATACCTCCAATCCCCAGTATATCGAGACTATCTGGGGCGTGGGATACCGCTTCAAAGTTTGAAACGATCCGAGACAGAGGATGTGGAAACTACCAGTATTAAAAGTTAAGGTTTGTTTGAGAGAAACGAAATTAACGTTTGCGGTGGAAGAAAAAAAGGAAACGATTGAAAAAAGTGCGAAAAGACGGCGGTTTGAAACCGGCCGTCTTTTTTGATGCAGATTTGACGAGGCACCTTTGGGGCGTTAAAATATTACGCAAACACTGCTTCTTGGGAATGCCGGAGATCAAGCCGAACCGGAAGCAGAAACCATGCACTTTTAAGAAGACATCATGACAATTTACAATCGATTAAAAACAACCATATATGTTACAGGGATGATTGTGACAGCCCTGTCATTTACCTCATGCGGCGTGAATGCTACGGAAGAAACCGCCATTGCGACAGAGACCGAGAGCCGTCTGGAACGCATCAGTGAAGAGCGGGCGCTGACCCCGGCATCGGAAGGAGATACCATCTACTTGCTGCCGCATTACCAGATCGGCAGCGCAGATGAGGTGGAAGAAGGGATGATCAGCAGTGAAGCCCAGGCGGATGACCTGGCGGTGAAGCTGACGGTTCCCACGGGCTACCGGCTGGAGAAGACCACCAAGCAGGTGTATATCGAATATGACCTGAAAGATACATACAGCACTTTTTTTGAATCCGATGAGGATTACGTCAACAGCGAGCGCTGGCTCCTGGCAACGGATGAAGAGATCCGCGCTTCCGAGCTGCAGCTTTACTACGGCCTTTGCGAGAAGGAAGCCTGGCTGCAGGAAGTATACGAAACCGGTACGCTGCAAAGCTACGAGGTGATCGGGAAACTGGAGACGGCTTACGGAGAAGCGGTTTTATACAAGAATCCGGAGATCTACAGTACCGAAGGGGAAGTGGATTTCTATGAATATTATATTGTCGTGGACAAGGAGCCGGGGCCGGTGATCATCACCTTTACGGACTATCATCTGGACCAGATCGGCCAGAGCCCCATCAATCTGATGAAGGAACTGTTTGCAGCAGCTCCCTGATGAAGGAACTGTTTGCAACAGCTATCTGATGAAGGATGGCAGCAGCTCCCTGATGAAGTGACATTCCATATTTCCCGATGAAAGAACGGTGTGCCGTATGAAGCCTGAAAAGCCGGACATTTTATATGAAGATAATTCCATAATCGTGGTCCGTAAGCCTGCGGGGCTTGCTACCCAGACGGCGCGCCTTACGGAGCCGGACCTGGTCAGCGTCCTCAAGGGTTACCTGGGCCAGTCTTATCTGGGCATCATTCACCGGCTGGACCAGCCTGTGGAGGGGTGCCTTGTTTTTGCCAAGGATAAGAAATGTGCGGGCTTTCTTACGGCCTCTCTTGCCAAAGAGAAAACCTTTCACAAAAAGTACCTGGCGCTATCCCTTGACACTTCAGAAGAAATATCAGAAGTTACAAATCAGGAAAAAATTTTGATTGATTTTTTGAAACAGGATGCAAAAAATCATGTAATGACGGTGGTTTCTGCCCAGGAAGGGGATGCAAAAAAGGCCGTTTTGAGGTATCATCTAATACGTAGGTTAGAGGATGGTACGAAGCTTTATCATATCGAGATCGAGACGGGACGTTTCCATCAGATCCGTGTGCAGATGGCTCATGCCGGACATGCTTTGCTGGGGGATCGCAAGTACGGAGGAGCTTTAACGGATGCACAGGGTAAGCCTGTAAGAAATGTTTGCCTGTGTGCCTATTCCCTGACCTTTGCACATCCCGTTACGGGAAAGATAATGGAATTCACCGTGTTACCCAAAGAGGAGGCGTATGCGCCCTTTGTGGAAGCGGGGTGTTTGGGGGAAATGGATCGTTCATGAACATTCGTCAAAGAGCGCAGGAGGTTTATCGTTTCCTGGTCTATGTATTTATCGCAGTGATCATCTGCATATATCCGTTCTATGCACCGGAAGGGTATTATCACATCACGACTCATAAGCTGGAGTTTCTGCAGAACATCATACTGTTTGCAGGAGTCCTGATAGGCGCAACGCTTCTGTTAATGCTGTTTGGCGCCCTTCTGGAAGTATTTCGGGAGAAGAAGAGCTATAAAGAAGTCTTTTCCTTCCGTCTGTCCCGCACGGACATTTTTGCTCTTTGCTTTGCGGCTGCGGTGACGTTATCTTATCTGTTCAGTCCTTATAAAGAAGAAGCGCTTCATGGTACCAGTGGCTGGTACATGGGGCTTTTGATGCAGCTTTTCTTTGTGGCTACCTATCTGGTGGTTTCCAGAGGGTATCGGGGAGAAAAAGTCTTCCTGTGGCTGTTCCCCATCGTCAGCGGTATTCAGGCGCTGTGGGAGGTCTTAAACCGGTTTTCCGTTTACCCCATTGATATGAAATATCGGGACACCATCATCGGTGAGGGCAAGCGTGCCGTCAAATTCGTGGCAAGTCTTGGTAACATCAACTGGTACTGCGGTTTTCTTGCGGCGTTTATCGGTATCGGCATTGGCTTCTACTATCTGGCAGATAAGAAATGGCAGCGGTATGTCAGCGGGATCTATCTGTTCATCACCTGGATGGCAGCAGTGACCCAGTCCAGTGAAAGCATCTATCTGTCTATGGCAGGGATGTTCCTGTTCCTGATCTTTACTTCGTTCTTAAATATGAAACGGTGCGCACGGGTGGTGGAGATGCTGATGATGTTCTTCGGCGCTTGTATCGTGCTGCGCCTTCTTAGGATCTTCTTCCCTTACCCGGATCATTTTAATCTGGTGGGAGAAGGCCTTCTGGATTTCCTCACCACGGGAAGCTTCAGCTTATTCTGCTACCTGCTTTGTATGGCTCTGTGGGCAGCGGTGATCTACTATTTCCCGGAGAAAGTACGGAAGGCGGATCGTAAGAAATTAAAGAAACTGCGTCGCAGTATTTATGTAGGGCTATTACTGCTCTTCTGTGCATATCTGCTGATCACGCTGATCCATACCATTGCGCCCTTCCTGTTACCCTTCCTGGATGGCAAAGGGTGGTTTACATTTAACGAAGATTATGCAACGGCTCGCGGCGCCACCTGGGGTGCGGGATTCAGGTTGTTCGCCTCTCTCCCCTTCCTTCGCAAGTTCGTAGGCGTGGGCCCGGATTGCTTCAAGGTATATTCCTACTCGGTGGATGCTCTTAGAGAGCCGCTGATGGCTCGTTTTGGGGACTCTACCCTTACCAATGCTCACGGAGAGTGGGTCAATATGCTGGCAAACTGCGGTATCTTTGGTGCGGTATCCTATGCAGGGATCTTCATCAGCGCTTTCCGCCGCTTTTATAAGAGTGCGGAGAAAGATAACACCATGATCCTGTTTGCACTGTGTGTCATTTCCTACGTGTGCAACAACATCGTCAGCTTCCAGCAGCTGGTGGGCACGCCGTTTATCTTCGTGATCCTGGGCATGGGCGAGGGGTATTACCGCCATGTGATCTGCAAAATAGAGGAAGATACAGCGCCTGTAAGCGAGAAAACAGGGAAATAAATCTTGCGAAAGTGGCAATGGAAGGTGTATACATGGCCACTACAAAGCATTGACAAAAAAGTTAGGCCTAATTAAAATTGTTTGATACAAACAGAAGACGGATATTTCCGTCGGAAAAGAGGAGAAATGGCAGACAAGAAGCAGGTGGAAGCGATCACTTCCATGGAAGAAGATTTTGCACAATGGTATACAGATGTGGTGAAAAAAGCCGATCTGGCCAGTTATACTTCCGTAAAGGGATGTATCGTCTTCAAGCCGGCAGGCTATGCGATCTGGGAGCTGATCCAGAGACAGCTGGATGACAGATTTAAGGCAGCAGGCGTGGAGAATGTATATCTTCCCATGTTTATCCCGGAGAGCCTTCTGGATAAGGAGAAAGATCACGTAGAAGGCTTTGCCCCCGAAGTAGCATGGGTAACCCAGGGTGGTCTGGAGCCACTGCAGGAGAAGATGTGCGTACGACCTACTTCCGAGACGCTGTTCTGTGATTTCTATAAGAATGAGATCCAGTCCTATCGCGATCTGCCGAAAGTATATAATCAGTGGTGTTCCGTGGTTCGCTGGGAGAAGGAGACAAGACCCTTCCTTCGTACCCGCGAGTTCTTATGGCAGGAAGGCCACACTGCCCATGCAACCGCTGAGGATGCAGAGGCAAGAACCGTACAGATGCTGAACCTGTATGCGGATTTCCTGGAGCAGGTTCTGGCAATCCCCGTGATCAAGGGTAAGAAGACCGATAAGGAGAAGTTCGCAGGTGCGGAAGCTACCTATACCGTAGAAGCGCTGATGCATGACGGTAAGGCGCTGCAGTCCGGTACCAGCCACAACTTCGGCGATGGCTTCGCCAAGGCCTTCGGCATTCAGTTTACGGATAAAGACAATACTTTAAAATATGTTCATCAGACTTCCTGGGGTATGACTACCCGTCTCATCGGCGCTCTGATCATGACCCACGGTGACAATTCCGGTCTGGTCATGCCGCCCAGAGTGGCACCTACACAGGTTGTTATCGTACCCATCCGTCAGCAGGCAGAGGGCGTTCTGGACAAGGCTTACGAATTAAAGGCACGTCTGTCCGCCATCGGCAAGGACACCTGGGAAGATAATGCATCCAACTACCGCGTAAAGGTAGACGATACCGACAAGTCTCCCGGATGGAAGTTCGCAGAGTCCGAGATGCGTGGTATCCCGGTACGTGTTGAGATCGGACCCAAGGATATCGAAAATGGTAAGGCTGTTCTTGTTCGCCGGGACAATGGCGAGAAGAAGGAAGTTTCCCTGGACAATATCGAGGCTGAGGTAACCGAGACCCTGAAGGCCATTCAGAAGGATATGCTGGAGAAGGCAAGAGCACACAGAGATGCGCATACCTACACGGCACATAATTCCGAAGAGTTCCATCAGCTCTTTGCCGAGAAGTCCGGATTTGTGAAGGCTATGTGGTGCGGCGACCGGGCTTGCGAAGACAAGATCAAGGAAGAGCTGTCCGTTACCAGCCGTTGTATGCCTTTCGAGCAGGAAGAGATCTCCGGCACCTGTGTGTGCTGTGGAAAGCCCGCAAAGAAGATGGTATACTGGGGTAGAGCCTACTAAGATCCATTCTTTGAGGATTTATCGGAGAATCCAAGCTCCGTGGGCATCTTGAATGTTCCTGCCTGGCAGGGGCAAAAGAGAAAAGGTAATAGTTAGAAGTATGAAGATTACGTTGCCCGAAGACGTAAAAAATATCATAAGCACATTGCAGGAAGCTGGATACGAAGCGTATGCGGTGGGCGGCTGTGTGCGGGATTCCATCCTTGGAAATGAGCCGGCAGACTGGGATATTACCACGTCTGCCGTTCCTTTTGATGTAAAAAAGCTGTTCCGCCGTACGGTGGACACCGGTTTAAAGCACGGTACCGTGACGGTACTGATGGATAAAACGGGCTATGAAGTGACCACGTACCGCATTGACGGGGAGTATGAGGATGGCAGACATCCTAAGGAAGTTACCTTTACAAGGGAACTGAAGGAAGACCTGCGCCGGAGAGACTTTACCATCAATGCCATGGCCTACAATGATGATACCGGTGTGGTGGACCTGTTCGGCGGCATGGAAGACCTGGAGAAAAAGGTGATCCGCTGCGTGGGAGAGCCAAAAGAGCGCTTCTCCGAGGATGCCCTTCGTATGCTGCGGGCCATTCGCTTTGCGGCCAGGCTGGATTTTACCATCGAAGAGAAAACACTGGATGCCATTAAGGACCTGGCGCCTACCTTATCCAAGGTCAGTGCGGAGCGGATCCAGGCGGAATTAAACAAGCTCCTTATTTCCGGACGGCCGGATGATTTAAGAGTTGCCTGGGAAACGGGGCTCACCTCTGTGTTCTTCCCGGAATTTGATCTGTGTATGAACACACCTCAGAATAATCCCCACCACTGCTACAACGTGGGGGAGCATCTGCTGCACTCCATGAAGGAGGCACCGGATACGCTGACTATCCGTCTTGCCATGATGCTGCATGATATCTGTAAGCCGCAGTGCAGGACCACGGATGAGAAGGGTGTGGATCATTTCCACGGTCATGCAGCAAAGAGCCGGGATGCGGCAAGGACGATCCTGCGTCGCTTAAAATACGATAACGACACCATCTATACGGTGTGTAAGCTGGTAGAGTTCCATGACTATCACATCGCTACTTCGGATATGGATGATGATCCGGAAGGGATCGAGATCAGTATCCGAAAGCTTCTCCATAAGCTGGGGCCGGAGCTGTTCCCGGACCTTACGGAAGTGATGCGGGCAGATGTTCTGGCCCAGAGCCTGTACGAGCGGGAAGAGAAGCTGGATGACCTTAGGAATATGCAGGCCCATTATGAAAAGATCATGGAGCGGGGCGACTGCCTGGGCTTAAAGGAGCTGGCGGTAACCGGCCAGGATCTGATCCGGGCGGGGATGAAGCCCGGCAGGCAAATGGGAGAAACCTTAAATGCCATGTTAAAGGAAGTGTTGGAGCATCCTTCCATGAACGATAAAGCAGCGCTGTTTCAGCGGTTCCACATTCATGCGGCCAAGGTGCTGATCCTGGGTGTATTGCCGCTGCTTCTTGCGATGAGTATGTTGTTGACCGCTTGCGGATCGATGAACGGGCCGTCAGGTGGCGAAGCAGGCAGCGGAACCGATACTGTGACGGAATCGGAAGCAATTGCCGGCAGCGAGACCGACATTGCCACGGAATCCCAAGCGACGGCAGAGAGCAGCACAGATGAGACCGTGAATCCTGCTGGTTCGGGCGAAGGATCGCAAACAGATGCAAACGGCAGCACAGCAGATAAACAGGATGCAACGGCAGGAGAAAGCGGAGAGGCAGAGAACAAAAAGGCAGAAACCAAGGAAAATACAGTGGCTGCTACCTACAGTGTAAAATCCTACCCGCCGGGCACGTACGACTCAGCTGACACGGCTGTCATATTAGAGGTTAACGTTAAGAAGTCTTACATTTCCCTGATGAATCGGAAAGCGGGAAAAGAATATACATTAACGTACGACGGAACCACCTGCTTCTTTGATCCCAGCGGACTGGCCATGAGTGCGGCCCAGTTAAAGGCAGGGCTCATCGTGGATGTAACTTTTATAAAAGAAGCGCGCAGGCTTAACACTCTGCAGATCAGTCAGAGCGCCTGGGAGCTGGTAAATCCCGAGACCTTCGACATTCAGCCGGGGGCCATTGTGATCGGCAAGGATTCCTATAGTTATTCGGATCAAACGGTGTTCCTGGATGAAAAGGGAAAGAAGACTACGGCCCTTAATATCGACCTGGTGGATCAGCTGACCTTCCGGGGCATTGATAATACGGTATATGCGGTTTGCGTGAATAAGGGGCACGGCTATCTGTCCCTTAAGAATGACGAATATTTCATCGGCGGCTGGATCGAGGTTGGCAGCAGCCTGATCCAGAAGATCACCAAGGACATGGTGGTGGCGGTGCCGGAGGGAACCCACACGGTAAGCATTACCAACGGAGACATCGGCGGTACCAAGCAGATCCTCATCCGCAGCGGCGAGAGCCTGGAGCTGGATATCGGGGATCTGAAGGGAGAAGAGACGGTATCGGGTACGGTGATCTTCACGGTGGAGCCTTCGGAGGCATCCCTGTATATCGATGGCAGTAAGGTGGACTACAGCCTGCCCATTTCCCTGGAATACGGCATTCATCAGATGATCGCCCGTTGCAGCGGCTATGTGACCATTACCCAGTACATCCGGGTGGATCAGCCCAGCGTGGGTATTTCCGTGGAATTAGAGGAAGAACTTGTGGATGACACGGATCAGACGGGCAGCGAAGAGAAGCCGGATGTTTCCTCCAATGATAAGCCGGTTTCGGGAAATGATGCCCAGACCACGGATTTCAAGGTTACGGTGGATGCGCCCACGGGTGCTGAGGTGTATGTAGACGGCAATTATATCGGTATTGCGCCGGTTTCCTTCAAGAAGGTTGCGGGCAGTCATGTGATCACCCTCAGGCAGACCGGATACGTGAGCCGGAATTATACCATCCAGATTGACAGTGAAGCCAAAGATGTGAACTATTCTTTCCCTGCCATGAGTACGGTTTCAAGCAACGATTAATGGCGTATCTATCACGATTTTCGTGAATTTGAACGGAAAATGGGCAAAAAATGTGTATAAAATGTCAAAAAACGGCGTAAATATCACAAAAAGTATTGACAAAAAAGCAAAAAAAAACTATAAGTAATCTATGGGGTTCCATTAAGGAACCAAAAAACAGACTCATAGGAGGAGTTAATAATGAACAAGACAGAATTAGTAGCAGCTATCGCTGAGCAGGCTGGTTTAACTAAGAAGGACGCTGAGAAGGCAGTTAAGGCTTTCACAGAGACCGTAGCAGCTGAGTTAAAGAAGGGTGGCAAGGTTCAGCTCGTTGGTTTTGGTACTTTCGAAGTTACCAAGAGAGCAGCTAGAGAAGGCAGAAATCCTCAGACCGGTAAGGTTATGAAGATCGCAGCTTCCAAGGCTCCTAAGTTCCGTGCTGGTAAGGCTCTGAAGGATTCCTTAAACAAGAAGAAATGATCAAAGCCTGACCAAAATTAATTTTTGAGTCAACTGAGTCACCGCATCCCATATGCGGTGACTCTTTTCAGTTTGCGCGCCATGGGCGCGCTCTAACGGGTGAAAGTCCCGAACACGCCCAGATAGTGGGAAGTGTATAGCCAAACAGCAAGGGTGTCCATTGTGAGGTGGAATCTGAAGGAAGCTGTAAGCAAATCTCTGGTCCGACGGACAGAAATCACATATAAGGCTAGGCTACGAGAGATAAGTTGGCTAAAAGCAACGAAGTCTTATAACTATCACCTTTGTAGTAGCAGAGTAAATGTGGCGGATATATGGAGAGAAAGAGCGCGCACCTTAAGCGTGGAGGTCTCACAGGGGTTTCATTAGCCTAGTAACAACGAACTGTGAGAAGTCAGCCGAACCCATAGTAGCGAAGAAGTCTCTGTAATGGA
>JAIKYN010000263.1 GCA_024683155.1 Lachnospiraceae bacterium
TTAAATGCTTCCTCTTTTACAACATCCGGTGCATCGAAGGTATTGTGAGCATTCATCGCTCCTTTTACCATGGTTGCTTCCAGAACGGTGTACTTCCCGGCATCGGTAGATAATCTTACTTCTACATCTTCTGCCGCTTCCAGAGAGTTGTTGGTCAGGGTGATATTGATCACGCCGTCTGCGCCCTCGGAAACCGATTCATACACTTTGGCCAGTTCGTTCTTGCCGCTTCCTACCGTACCCTGCTCCGTCATCTCACTGGACAGAAGGGTTGCACCCTGATGCACGTTGTACATCTTGAATACATAATAGGTAGGAGTCTTGATCATCTTCTTACCTTCCGTGAGCATCACAGACTGTAATACATTGATCAGCTGGGCAATATTTGCCATCTTCACACGATCCGAATGCTTGTTGAAGATGTTCAGGGTATTACCTGCTACCAGCGCATCTCTCATGGTATTCTGCTGGTATAAAAATCCGGGATTGGTTCCGGGTTCTACATCGGTCCAGATACCCCATTCATCTACCATCATTCCGATCTTCTTATCCGGATCGAACTCGTCCATGATTCCGCCATGCTTATGGATCAGTTCCTCCATAAACACGCCGCGCTTTAAGGTCTGGTAGAAGATCTCTTCCGTAAACTTAGTGGCAGAGCCCTTATAGCCCCAGTCGTCCTCTGTCTCGGGAAGGGTGTAATAATGAAGAGACAGACCGTCCATAAATCCATGAACAAAGCCGGGAGCTCCGTCAAAACAAGTTTCCAGTACCTTACGGGTCCAACGATAATCATCCACATTGGCACCGCAGCAGATCTTGGCGATTGGTGCATTACCGCTGTAATTTCTTACATAGGTCTGATATCTGCGATATTCGTCGGCATAAAACGTAGGGCGCATATTTCCGCCACAACCCCAGTTTTCATTTCCTACGCCGATATAGTCCAGCTTCCAGGGTTCTTCATGTCCGTTTGCTTTTCTCAGATCTGCCATGGGCGATACGCCGTTAAAGGTCATATATTCTACCCATTCGCTCATTTCTCTTACGGTTCCGCTTCCTACGTTGGCATTCACGTAAGTTTTGCAGCCTAACTGGCGGCACAGTTCAAAGAATTCGTGGGTTCCGAAGCTGTTGTCTTCTACCACGCCACCCCAGTGGGTGTTGATCATCTTTTTGCGAGATTCCTTCGGCCCGATACCGTCCATCCAGTGGTATTCATCCGCAAAGCATCCGCCCGGCCAGCGAAGTACCGGGATCTTCATTTCCTTCAGTGCACCGACAACGTCATTACGCATTCCGTTGGTGTTGGGAATGTCGGAATCCTCTCCTACATAGAGGCCTTCATAGATGCAGCGTCCCAGATGCTCGGAGAAATGTCCGTAGATCTCCGGTGCGATGGCGGACTTTTTGCACTCGTTATTAATAAACAGTTTTGCCATACAATATCATTCCTTTACTCGATTTCAATCATTAACCCTTAACCGCGCCGGCTGTCATACCGTCAATGATGTACTTCTGGAAGATCAAAAATACGATAAAGATGGGCAGGATACCGAACATGGAACCTGCGATCAGCACATCATAGTTGTTACCGTAAGGGGTCAGCAACGTGTTAAGACCAATGGGAAGGGTAAACTTCTCGGCACCCTTTAATACCAATAACGGCCAGAGAATGGCATTCCAGGATCCCATGGCAGATAAGATACCCATGGATGCAAAGGCGGGCTTTGCCAGAGGAAGGATGATCTTGGCAGCAATATAGTATTCATTGGCTCCGTCGATCCGGGCTGCACTCAGCAGTTCTTTGGGAAGTCCGGACAGGTATTGTCGGAAGAAGAATATCGTCGAGGCGTTACATAGGCCGATAATGATCACACCGGTGTAGGTATCGATCAGCTTCAGCGCAATGATCTCCTTGTACAGAGGCAGTAACAGGATCTCGAAAGGAACCATCATGGTTGCGATGACCAGTGAGAACAGCATGTTCTGCAGCTTGAAGTTGTACATGGTAAGACCATAGGATACGAAGTAACAGATAAACAGGGTAAGAACCACCGATACAATGGTGATCATCAGAGAGTTCTTATACCACATGAAATATTTCCGGCTGTCTTCGTTTCCGCCAAACAGATATTTGTAATTGGAAAGGGTCATGGTAGACACATCCAGGTCAATGGCCAGGCCACGACGGATCAGTTCCGTACCGGGACGGAA
>JAIKYN010000277.1 GCA_024683155.1 Lachnospiraceae bacterium
CCATTCTGATACCAGTTCTCAAAGTTAAGTCCAAAGGTCTTTTCAGCTAATCTATTGAATGATGCTCTGAGAGCCTCGTTTTTCCGGTAATTCTTTTCTATACAAAAACTCATATTATTTCTAGCCTCCTTAATTATCAAACGCCTCATAGTGCATTTTACTGTAATATAATTTACATTAGAGCGAAAAACTTAAATTTGTTCTCTTCTATTTCCAGTTCCGCAAGGCCCTGCAAAGACTGAAAATGCCCATATAAACATCGCAGAAAAAGCCATCTGCTCTTTTTCAGTAAGAATTTGGCTTTAGCCTCTGAGAACATCCAGCCCCAACAGCAATGCCTTTTCATGGGAGTCCGTTCCAAATCCTCTGGCATCGTACGCATGGACATTGGCCAAAGAGTCTGCTGTAAAAAGGAACTGTCCAAACAAAGCACCTCGTTTTCTGCATACTGCTGCCAAAGCCGCACATTCCATCTCTACAACAGAGCAACCTTCCTCCAGACGATACTTCACCATATCCTTCGTCTCTCTGAAAAATCCATCAGTCGTCCATGTTGTGCAGGTAACAAAGGGAAGATCATGGGCTTTAAAGCAGTTTTCGATTGCAGCAACCGGTTCTTCATCCAGTTCAATATAGCGTGATGCTGTAAGATAATGATAAGAAGTGCCCTCATCTCTTAGTGCTTTCACCGGCACAATGAAAGCATTCTCCGGTATTTCATCCAGCACGCCGCAGGATCCCACCGCTATCACTTTTTTACAACCGCAGGAAACTAACGTATCCATGATCTGGGCTGCTGCCGGTGCTCCAATGGTTGATTGCACCAGGCATATATCCTCCTCTTTTTCATGTAGTACATAAATCTTTATATTATGTGAGACCGTGATCAGTTCCTCTGCCACTTCGGCATGATTGTCTTTGGCATATTTGTGGACCACATCCCCAAGAAATGTAAAAAGACATTTCTCCGGTAAATGTATCCCTTCCAGATCATGATCCGGCCGGATCACTTCCGCAGAGCTATCGTCATATTCGAGTATCGGTATCTCATTCTTAATGATCATTCTGCTTCTCCTTTGATGTAAAAAAATAGACCTTATCAAACAGCTGCTTGATAAGGTCTTGGTACTCTTAGTTACTATGGATCGGTATAACCATACTCATCTGTAACACTGCCTCATCTCGCACGCCAAACAATACTCCTGATTCTTATTCACGAGCATCATTCTGACCACTAAATTGACGAGACCTGTGTTTGTCATATATTTGGCATTCCTCCAAAATGATTAGTTGTTAGTATAAACATCCTTACGCGCACTGTCAACCGATTTTTACCGTCCGCGCCCTTCTCTGTGGAAAAATATCTCATAATTCATGTTCTGTTTTCCTCCACAGCTCCAGGTTTATCAATGATCCATCTCGTCAACAAAATCTCCGATCTTTCCAAGCATCCTGCCGAGGCTATGATATCGGCCGGAGTAGATTACCGGATCCAGAACGGTAAGATCCACATCAAATGTATTTTCACATACCAGTTTTTCGTCCATCTGGATGTTGCATATTTTACAAAAGAACGTGGTGGAATCGCCTGTTTCCACTGTTCTGACAACCTGACATTCATAAACCCAGCGGCTTTCATTCAAAACCGGAACATCCAACATTTCTCCCCGGACCACCTCGTATGAAACATCCTGCTTTGCACTGTCTTTGGCACTTTTTGAACCAAAGTAATCCATAAGCGGGAGCATATCCGTACTGACAAGATTCGCACTGAAGATGCCGGTTCTAAGGACGTTCTGCTTAGTCCGCTTTGTTCCGAACATGCTTATGACCAGAAGATACCCTTCCCCTTCTTCATGGGTAGCGCTGACCCAGGTAATCGGTGCAAAGTTATCGGAGCCATCTTCATTATTGGTTCCTATGATAAAAGAGGGCTGCACACACATCGAATAGATCGGTTTTACCGAACGTCTTTTGGCCATTATAGAGTCTCCTTATTATTCTCAGCAAAATACCGCATTTTCGCATAGGAAAAGTATGCATTGAACCGTTCCATTGCTTCCTGACTGGTGGGATGCTCCGGCTCCATCATATCGAAGGCATGGTACATTCCCCGATATACATCCAGCTTGGTCTCGATCCCGGCATCCTGCAGATTACGGATAAACATCAGCGTCTCGTCATGGAACGGCTCTGCGGTGCAAACAAAAGAATACGCCGGAGGCAACGAACTGTAATCGGTCTGCCGAAGAGGGGATGCATACGGAGATACCTTCTTTCCGAAGCCTCCTCTCAGATACAGATCCCAGGCCATGTGATTACGCCTGGTATTCCAAATCTTCGCATGATTATCCCTGGAAGAATCCGTATCAAAGTTTGCCAGCATCGGATACAACGGCATCTGGAATGCCACATTCACTTCTCCCTTATCTCTGGCCAGCATGGCAAGGGCTGCGGTAAGACCTCCTCCCGCACTTTCTCCGCCGATCATCAGCTGGTTTTTATTGATCCCCAGATCTTCTGCATGGTGCAGCATGAAACGCAATGCACCATAGCATTCTTTTAATGCAGTGGGATAAGGATACAGCACCGACAGGTGATACCCCGGTGCCACTACCACTGCACCGTGTTCCCGTACAAGATCCACACCTCGTCCGATGTATGCCATTTCTTTCATACCGGTCGCATAGCCCCCACCGTGGATCCATAAAACGCCCGGCGCATCAGGCGCCGGATGTTCCGGTGTCAGGATCAGCAAGGGTACCCGCCTTCCATCTACCTTGATATAAACTGTCTTCCGACAGGTTCCTTCGGTTGCAAATCGCATGCCCATCCTGTACTTCCTTTCCCTGATCATTATTATCTATACATGGTTACCGTAAGCCTTACTTCCCGTTTTTCCTCCGGCAGATCTTCCTGTGCCGCCATCTGGAAATAAGGCGTCCCGTCCTTCCGAAAATGGACTCTTCGGATACCGTCGCAACGAAGCGTTTCCTTAAGTCCCGTCTCCCCATGATACGCGATCATTAATTCCCCTTGTTCGTTGGTATAGAACGAATTATGTCCCGGTCCGTACACTCCTTCCACGGAGTAAAAGGTCAGTACCGGCGTAATACTCTTATTCCAGGAAGCAGGATCTGTCAGATTATCCCCACTGTCCGCGGTCAGTAGCCCCACTGCATAAGTATAGGCATTGGCCGATCCTCCGGAATAAGTCAGATACACCTTCCCGTCTTTTTGGAACGCATAAGGTCCCTCATTATTGATGGTGCCTTCCACGTTTTCCCAGCCCAGCATGGGGCGGGATAACAGTACCGGATCGGATGTAAGCTGCCAGGGCTTTTTCTCATCCACTCTGGCAATGCACAGCATGGATCCGGTATCCAGCGGTGTGCCGATGTTTCTCCGATAGGACCATACCATATAGGAGCCGCTTTTGGCGGGAATATAGGTCATATCCAGGGTGATCCCGTCGGTAGCCAGAGGACTTCCGTCTGTACGGACCACGGAAATGGGGTCCTCCCAGTCGCTTTCCCGGATAATGCTGCCGCCCTTCTTAAATCGCATGACCTGACACTGGGGTCCCCAGACCGGGCCACTGACCGCAAAGAGAATATACAACTCCCCGCCGATCACATGGAATTCCGGTGCCCAAAAGGTTTGCTCCAGGCCTCTTTCCGGATCAAAAGGAAGGATCAGATGCTCCGTTACCCCTTCCTCAAACAAGGATTCCACCGTATCTCCTTCTCTTACGTAGAGGCCGATGTCATCCAGATTGTCATTGGTGGATATATAATACCATTTCCCTTCCCAGAAAAAGATCACAGGATCTCCGTAGCCTTTTGCCAGAGGAAAGGAAAAATCCGGTCTGCGGATCATGCCCCGCACCTCACAGGTTCCGCCATTTTCCGGCACAGGCAACGACAGTTTTTTAAGATCCTCCGGGTCCCAATCCACCTTCTTCACGGCTTTGGAACCGTCAGAGTAGGAAACCGTAGCACTTATTTGCTCCAGCTCCTCCGGTGCGTGGATCTCTACACTTTTCGGAAGGGTTACCTTTTTTGCCTTAATGGGACTCCAGTAATGGATCGCTGCTTCTCCCAGATTTTGGGGAACCGCCAGCTGTGTATTAAGATCCCAGCGTTCCAGTTCTTCACCGGTTATATATCCGTGGCTTTCAAAATGGATCAGATCCCTGGTCTTCCACAGGAAATATCCGTCCATAAGTGTTCCGTCTTCCAGGATCCGTCTTCCGCAGATCCCGATGGTTTCCTTATCCATGGAAAAGATCCTGGGCTTCGTTACCCCAATGGGCAAGATGGTATCATCCCGGTTGATCTCTCCCACAGCAAACAAGATCCCGTAATTGCCATTCAGGGGCACTGCGTTTCCCTGGGGATCTTCATAGGCAAAATGCACCGCAGCAGCCAGACCGGCAGGATACGCTTCGGGATCCACTGCTCTGGTGTATACGGAAAATACAATATTCTGTTGGTTCATACGCTCTCAGCCTCCCGTTTCCTAAAAACCGATCCGGCGGATCTCTTCCACCAGATTCCGTCCGTAGATCTCACACCCAAGACAATTGGGATGCAGATCATCCAGAAAATATTCGCTGAGATGCGGCACCAGGCCAAAACCATCAACGATCTTTACATTGGGATAGCTTCCTGCGATCTTCCGAATGTTCTCGCAATACCGGGTCAGCGTTGCTACTCCATCCGGATTATCACCTCTCCATAAAGGAGAAATGCACAAAACCGGGATCTCTTTTCCGTAGATCCCCATCAGGGTCTCATAATACTCTTCCACAGCCGTCATGGTGGGATCTCCGTACTGATTGGTTCCCAGAGCCACGATGAGCTTGTCGGGATAATACCCTTCCATTTTCATCAGGGAATTCTTGTCATACACATACCCGCCGATCCCCTGATTGATGATGTCATAGTTCAGAAGGCGGTTGGCTACGCTGACATAGGTCTGCGCAGAGCGCAAAGGACCAAAGCCCTGTGTGATGGAATCACCAAGCCACAGCACTTTCTCCTTCTTTTCCGGCCTTCTGGCCGTTCCGTTGATCTGAAAATTCCGCAGATACACGGTTTCATCTGCCGGCAGGTACAATACCACCGACTTAAACCCTTCCGGAAGGGTCCATGAAAGTGTGCCTTCCATTTCCAGGTCTTTTACATAGGTGATCTGTGTGATCAGTCCGTCCACCATGAGTTCGAAGGTATCCTGAGAGCCTTCCCACTCAATGTCGTATTCCACGCTGATCTGCGTGGCATCGGTGATCATCTCGATGGTCTTTGCGGAAGAAGCCTTGCACCGGTCATACCAGAACTCGGAAACCTCCTCAAAATAATCCATCTGTGCCCTGGTATACTGATAGGCGATCAGATACCCGCGGCAATCCTCTTCGAAGCTGTAAGCCCCGAAATAAAACTGTTTTAACTCCTCATTTGTCATATACATTCCTCTTTTTTTCACACACACACTTTTGTATTTCCAAATGGAGTCAAACAATATGAGAAAGACCGGCTCCCCTTATTTCCGGCCGTATCACCTAAATCCGAATGCTCCGTAAGCGTTCCACGATCCTTTTTAATTCCTCTGCCACCCGGTCCATTTCCTCCGGCGTATTCTCTTTGCCCAGAGAAAAACGAAGGCTTCCTTTGGCCTCTCCTTCACTTCTGCCAATGGCGGAAAGTACATGGGACGGTTCCAGGGCGCCTGTGGTACAGGCACTTCCTCCGGCAGCGCAGATCCCTGCCATATCCAGCATGATCAGCGCCGATTCCGCTTCGATCCCCGGAAAGGACACGTTCAAGGTTCCGGGAAGGGAGCGACAGGGCCCGTTTTCCCCTTCTCTTATGGTTGCAAACCCGTTGACCCTGCAGTCCGGGATCTCTTTCAAAATACGCTCTAACAGGCGGCTGCGAAGGGCTTCCTCCCGGGCAGCTTCCTCCTGCATATGCTCTGCTGCACGGACTGCTGCAGCTCCCAGGCCCACGATACCGGGAACATTCTCCGTACCTGCCCGGCGGTTCCGCTCCTGGCTTCCGCCGTACAATAATGGTCCGATACCGGTCAGATTCCGGATATACAAAAAGCCGATGCCCTTGGGGCCGTAGATCTTATGGCCGCTGACGCTTAACAGGTCGATGTGCATCTCTTCCACATTCAGCGGGATCTTGCCAAAGGCCTGTACTGCATCGGTATGAAACAGTATCCTGTGTTCTTTGCAGATGGCACCGATGGCGGCAATGTCTTCCACGGTACCGATCTCGTTGTTGGCTGCCATCACGGACACCAGGATGGTATCCGGGCGAATAGCCTGCTGCACGGCTGTGGGTGAAACCACACCCTGTGCATCCACGGGAAGATAGGTTACATCATAACCTTCCCGCTCCAGCGCCTTACAGGTATTTAAAACGGCATGATGCTCGATCCGGGTGGTGATGATGTGCCTTCCCTTTTCCCTAAAAGCACGTGCGGATGCCTGCAGCGCCCAGTTATCGGCTTCGCTTCCTCCGGCGGTAAAGTAGATCTCGTTGATCTCCGAGCCGATCATTTCCGCCAGGTTCTTCCGCGCCGTATGGATGGCTTTCTTGGCGCTCTGGCCAAGACTGTAAATGGTACTGGCATTACCATACTCTTTGGTAAAATACGGGAGCATCTCCTGCAATACGGCTTCATCCACCGGGGTGGTCGCCCCATGATCCAAATATATCATTACAGGTTCTCTCCGTTCTCCTTGATCACATCCCGATACCAGGCGGCAGAATCCTTGGGGATCCGCTGCTGGGTCTCATAATCCACATATACGATACCGAACCGGTCATTGTAACCGTTGGTCCACTCGAAGTTATCCAGGAACGTCCACAGGAAATATCCCCGTACATCCACGCCGTCCTCTATGGCCCGCTTCATCTCCAGCATATAGCGGTGAAGGAAGTCGATGCGGTTCGGATCATGTACCTTCCCGTCCAGTGCTACCCAGTCATGACAGCTCATGCCGTTCTCGGTAACATAGATGGGCATGTGATAACGCTCATAGATAAACCGCAGGCCCCAATAGAGGCACTTGGGAGTAACCGGCCAGCCGATGGCAGTCTTTCCCGTGCCCACAGGGCGGTTTACTGCTTCCGGTTCGCCGTTTTCGCCGGCCTTTACCAGATATCCGTTGTAAATATTCTGTCCCATGAAATCCAGCTTCTGATGGATCAGCTCCAGGTCCTCCCGGGTGATCTCCGGAATGTAGTCTTTGTACTTCGTCAGAGCTTCTTCCGGGAACTCCCCTTTAAATACAGGGTCGGAAAACCAGGATACGTTCCAGGTCCAGTTATCCGGTGTATTGTAAAATCCGAAATAAACCTTCCGGGCTGCTTCCACATCTTCCGGACGATCACTGGCGGGAATGGCCACTCCGCAGGTAGGTGCATAACCGACCTGAATGGGCTGTTTTGCATATTTCCGCAACGCCAGAACTGCTTTTCCGTGGCCCTTCAAGGCATTTAAAGTTACCTTGAACACTTCGGAAATATTCAGCTTTAACCCCGGTGCCTGTTCGTCTCTCATATACCCAAGGCCTGTGAAACACTGAGGCTCATTTAAGGTAATATAATATTCCACCAGGTCGGAAAATCGCTCTGCTACCACCTGTGCATAATGGCCAAACCACTCAGAGCTCTCCGGATTCAGCCAGCCTCCCTGCTCCTGCAGTGCCTGGGGCAGTTCCCAGTGATATAAGGTTAAATAGGGCGTAATATGATGACGCAGCATGCTTTGGATCATACTGCGATAGAGTTCTACGGCTTTCTCATTGACTTTCCCGGTTCCGTCCGGGATCAGTCTGGCCCAGCTGATGGAGAAACGATAGGCCCGGATGCCGTACTCCTCCATTAATGCATAGTCCTCTTCAAATCGATGCATATGGTCACAGGCAACCTTCGCCGTATGGCCTTCAAAGCATCGCCCTTCTTCCGCATATACATCCCAGATGCACTGTCCTCTTCCGTCTTCCGGATCGGTGCCTTCCACCTGATAGGCGCTTGCTGCTACACCCCACACAAAATTCCGATCAAACATCAATCTGTATCATCCTTTCTTATGATGGGCCTGTTTCTTAACATACATACTTTGATCGGCGCGGTTCAGGGTATCGGTCAGGCTTTCATCCTGCTCCGGATCAAAATATGCATATCCAATGGAAGCTCCGTACGGGAACGGGAACTCTTCGTTGGAATTCAAAACCGCCTGTTCAAACAATAAAATACGCTTCTTCAAGGTCTCTTCCGGGATCTTATCCAGGAAGCAGGCAAATTCATCTCCGCCGATACGACAACAGATACCGCGATCCACAAAGGACTCCTTCAGCAGATGACTGGTCCGGATAATGGCCTGATCGCCCATCTGGTGTCCATACTGGTCATTGATGATCTTCAGGTGATCCACATCACAAAGGACCACCACACATTCTCTTTTTTCTTCTGCCGGCCGGGGATCATGGGCATCCAACCACTGCTGCATAACGCCGCGGTTAAAGCTGCCGGTGAGTACATCCAGCATGGCCAGATTCTTAAAGTACTCCGTCTGTCCCGCACGATGGACCGTAACCGCCACTCTGCGCATCTCAAACAGATACAGGATCAGCGCATACAATACCACGCCCACACCCAGGATCACACCCATAAAGGTCCGGTCGTTGCGATAAAACGTATACATCTCACACAGTGCAAATACCGACAGGATCACGTTGGAAATAAACATGTAACTGGCGGTATAGTTCCTGTAATAAAAACGTTCCAGTGCACTTTCGATCACCACGATAACGATCATCATAACGATCAGAAAGTGGAAAGGGACCACCAGCTCATAATAGTCATAGATCTTCAGAAGCTGTAACACCGTACTGACTATCAGTTCCCCGTACAGGATCCCCAGCAGTACCTGATTGATCCGCTTAAAGTGATTGGGGAAGGAATGGATAAAGTATTGCAGGAAGGTGATGATAAACAGCTTCAGTGCAATAAAGGAAATAAACGTCGTGATATTGGCATTGCCGAAAAACAGCTGCCACAAATGGCGCTCCACCATAAACCACATACCAAGACAGATCACACTGATGCTGAAATAGGTAGTGGCTGCATACCAAAAACGCTGTCTCCGATAAACCACATAACTGAGGATCAGCAGGAACAGGCCCATGATCAGCATAAAGAGAGCCGTGATCAGACGCCAGATACTGGTAGAAAGAATAGAGGCAAACACCGCAGAACGGGTTCCCAGGAAGTACCTGCCGGTGGTCATACGATAATCTTCATAAGGACTGGTGATCTCCATGGTAAGCATCTTTCCCTTATAATCTCCGGGAAGAGACACCAGACACCAGAAGCTGCCGTCCGTCTTGTCAATGCCGTGATAGATCAGATTCTGATCCTTGGAATCATAGATCAGGGTATCGTTGATAAAAAAGCGAATGCGCTGAAAGGCAGAAAACGCACCCACCGTATCATATGGGATCAGAGAATCATCCGGCAGTTCATAGGAGATCCTGAATCCATCCGTAATATTATCCGGGATCTTGGCTACATTCTCAAAGTCAACGGAATACGTCGTCCCATCCGTTGCTTCATAGATCCAGCCCGAATCCATTTCCATGGCCTGCCCGAAATAAAAACGACGATCCTGATGCGGGATCTGCCATAAACATATGATGATCGCGATCGATACGATCAGAACCAGCACATAAAATATGTGCTGATATCGCATCCCTTTTTTCATGGTTTCCATAGTTCCCCCTACGCTAAAACCAATTTCATTTTCCCCAGTTACTTTAGTGAAACGAAGCGAGCCCCTAGAGCCCGCTTCGTCGCAAATGCATTCAGATAATTACTGTGTGATCACGATCTCGGCAACGCTGCATGCAGGCAAGGTCACTTTGATCTGATCTCCCTTAATGGTAAGACCGGTAAGCTTTGCAGGCTTTACTGTGTTCTTACTCTTAAAGGTATTCATCTTATGGATTTCTCCGCTAAGCACACGTCCTTCTGCTTTGGCTGCCTTCTCTCCGGACAAAGAGATGGTTAAGGGTGCTTCCTCTTCTGCTGACAGATTCACCAGAGTAACCAGCAGCTTGCCGTCCTTCATACGGGATACGGACTCGGAAATGCGAGGCACCATATCATCTCCCATACCAACGGAATCATTGTCTACCAGCGTACTCTCTACCAGTTCGGCATCCTGATGCTTCTGATACAGATCAAATACATGATAAGTAGGTGTCAGCACCATCTTGTCGCCATCGGTTAAGATCATGGACTGCAGAACATTGACCATCTGCGCAATGTTGGCCATCTTCACACGATCGCAGTTCTTATTGAACAGGTTCAGGTTGATGCCTGCGATGATGGCATCCCGCATGGTATTCTGCTGATACAGGAATCCGGGGTTGGTTCCCGGCTCTACCTCATACCAGGTTCCCCACTCGTCAATGATAAGACCGATCTTCTTCTCAGGATCATACTGATCCATGATCGCACCGTGACGCTTGATCAGTTCTTCCATGAACAACGTCTTCTTAACGGTATGATAATAGGTCTGTGTATCGAAATCAGTAGCACTTCCCTTACCGTTTACCCAATCACCGGGTAAGGTATAGTAGTGAAGGGATAAGCCATCCATAAAGCCATGGGCTCCGGAAGGAGCACCTGCAAAGCAGGTCGCCAGCACTTCTTTCGTCCAGTTATAATCTTCTGCATTGGCACCGCAGCAGATCTTATGAAGCCGTCCGTCATGTCTGTAATCACGGACATAGGTCTGATATCTTCTGTACTCGTCCGCATAGAAAACAGGACGCATGTTTCCGCCGCAGCCCCAGTTCTCATTGCCTACGCCAAAGTAATCAATGGTCCATCCCGCCTTGTGTCCGTTCTTCTCACGAAGCTTGGACATCGGAGATTCCCCGTCAAAGGTCATATACTCTACCCACTCGCTCATCTCCTGAACGGTGCCGCTTCCCAGGTTGCCGTTGATATAAGTCTTGCAACCGATCTGCTTGCACAGTTCCATGAATTCATGGGTACCGAAACTGTTATCTTCCACAACACCGCCCCAGTGGGTGTTTACCATTCTTTTTCTGGTAGCTTTGGGACCGATGCCGTCTTTCCAATGATACTCATCCGCAAAGCAACCGCCGGGCCAGCGAAGCACCGGTACATGGATCTTCTTTAACGCATCCACTACATCCTTGCGCATTCCTTTCACATTGGGGATCTTGGATTTTTCACCTACATAAAGGCCTTCGTAAATACAACGGCCCAGGTGTTCGGAAAACTGTCCCTGTAACTCGGGATTGATATGCCCCTTCTGTACCGAAGGGTTGATATATAAGGTTGTCATTCATTCCTCATTTCTGCGTAAAACGCCGTCTGTATTCTTATTTCTGAATCCTTTTTAAAGTCGCGGGTGTTCCCGCACACACTTATCACACTAGAAATAATTTTAGCATAACATAAGGAAGATGCTCAACGATAACCATGGGAATTTTTTCACAAAAACGCAGGCAGAAACAGAGAATATCTTGTGTTTTATTTATGCAAAATTACTGTTATAATGATTCAGTCAGAAAAAGCAAAGAAAACGAGGCATACCATGGCATTTACATTTAAATCCAAGCTCCCCACTCCCAATGAGATCCGCAAAGAGCTTGCGATCCCCGAAGAAATCCAAAAGATCAAGGCACAACGGGATCAGGAGATCAGCGACGTGATCACCGGGAAAAGTGACAAGTTTCTGGTGATCATCGGCCCCTGCTCTGCCGATAATGAAGATTCTGTTTGTGAATATATATCCAGATTGGCCAAAGTCAACGAGAAGGTAAAAGACGAGATCATCCTGATCCCCCGTATCTATACCAACAAACCTCGTACCACCGGTGACGGCTACAAGGGAATCACTTCCCAGCCCGATCCCGAAAAAGAAGAAGACTTCTATGCAGGCCTCATCGCCATGCGTAAAATGCACATCCGTGCTATGGAAGAATCCCATCTGACGGCAGCGGATGAAATGCTCTATCCTGAAAACTGGGGCTATGTAGAGGATATCCTCTCCTATGTGGCCATCGGCGCCCGTTCCGTGGAAGATCAGCAGCATCGTCTGACGGTCAGCGGTTTTGATGTGGCCAGCGGTATGAAGAACCCTACTTCCGGAGATATCTCCGTTATGCTTAACTCCGTCTATGCGGCACAGCAGCCTCATTCCTTTATCTACAGAGGCTGGGAAGTTCAGACCACCGGCAATCCTCTGGCACATACCATTCTCCGTGGCAGTGTGAACCAGTATGGCCGAAGCCTTCCCAATTATCATTATGAAAATCTGGCCATGTTAATGGATGCCTATGCACAGCGCGATCTCTTACATCCCGCCTGCATCATCGATGCTAACCATAACAATTCCAATAAGCAGTTCAAGCAGCAGATCCGTATTGTGAAGGAAGTGCTCCACTCCCGTCGTCAGAATCCGGATATTCATCAGCTGGTAAAAGGTGTGATGATCGAAAGCTACCTGGTAGAAGGCAGTCAGAAGATCGGACACGGCACCTACGGTCAGTCTATTACCGATCCCTGCCTTGGCTGGGAAGATTCCGAACGCCTTATCTATGACATCGTAGAGGGTCTGCACTGATCCTCCGCGCAGAACCTGCCTGTGCTTTTTCCACGGCATTGATCATAACCAGGCGATTTTGCACCGCATAGATTATGATCACGCAGATTGTGCACCCTACACATGCAAGCATACAAAAAGCCCTGAGATTCCTCTCAGGGCTTTATTTATGTATCTTTATGATCTTGCATCTGCACAGAATACCTTGTATTTCAGTAAGGCACTGACCGTTTTGGAATCTTCCAGGGTGCCGCTTTCGATCATTCCCATCAGTTCTTCCAGGGAATAAGCTTCCACTTTCAGGAATTCATCGTGATCCAGATGTTGTACGGTTTTCTCAAGATCCGTGGCAAGGTAGATATCGATGCGTTCATTGGTAAACGCCACCGTCGTCTGTACCGTTAACAGAAGCTCCATGTTGCCGGGACGATATCCTGTCTCCTCTTCCAGCTCTCTGGCTGCAGCGATCAGGGTAGGTTCTCCCGGTGCATTCAGGCCTCCCGCAGGGATCTCCAATGTAAAACGATCCAGCGCATTACGGTATTGCTTTACCATAAGGATCCTTCCGTCGGGCAATACCGGGACCGAAGCCGCTGCTCCTTTATGCGCCACAAAATCCCACTCTTCTGTTTCTCCGTTGGGAACCTGCACCGTATCCTGATAATAATCCACGATATGGCCTTTATGGATCAGTTTCCGGTCCAGTCTGTGATAGATCAGCTTTTCGTCATCCATGGATCAACCTCTGGCCATCTTAAGGATTGCTTTGATGTCCTTGCCATCCAGCTTTTTAAATCCACCGATGGTTCTCTTTCCTTCGAAGGTGCACTTAAAGGCCAGTTCCTCGATCTGCTGATCGGTAAGCTCATAACCAAGTTCCTTAATGGAAACAGGCATATCCAGTTTCTTATATAACTTCTCCATGGCTTCAATTCCCTGGGTTGCGGTTGCCACATCATCTCCCAGAACACTGACGCCAAATACTTCCCTGGCAAATTTGGCAAAACGGGCAGGATTCTCGGGCATTACATAACGAGCCCAGCTTCCCCAGATGGCAGCCAGTCCTGCACCGTGCGTACAGTCAAACATTCCGCCCAGTTCATGTTCCATCTGATGACATGCCCAGTCACCATTGGCAATATTTCCGCACCCGGTAAGACCGTTATGCGACAGAGAGCTTGCCCACATTACTTCTGCTCTTGCATCGTAATTTTCCGGATCCTTCATGAGGATCTTTGCATTGCGGGCAACGGTTTTGATCAGGCCCAGTGCTATAGCGTCTGACATTTCCATGGATTCTCCTTCGGTAAAGAAACGTTCCATGGTATGCATCATGATATCCACGCATCCGCTGGCTGTCTGATAAGGAGGCAGTGAATAGGTCAGCTCCGGATTACAGATGGCGAATTTGCAACGGCATGCATTGTTGTTACAGCCACGCTTCAGCCATCCTTCTTCATTGGTAATAACGGAGGAATCGCTCATCTCGCTGCCGGCTGCCGCAATGGTCAGGACACAGCCCACGGGCATGGAAGCCTTGGGCACTGCTTTCTTGGAATAAAAGTCCCATACATCTCCGTCATAGCACATGCCATAGCCAATGGCTTTACAGGAATCGATAACACTTCCGCCGCCTACCGCAAGAAGAAAATCCACTCCCTCTTTTTTGCAAAGTTCGATCCCCTCCTTTACTTTGGAGAGTCTGGGATTGGGTACTACCCCGCCCAGTTCCGTATAAGGGATGTTCACTTCTTTCAGTGTGTCCCGTACTCTGCCAAGAAGGCCGGAACGTTCCGCACTGGATCCGCCGTAGTGGATCAGCACCTTGGTCGCCCCGAATTCCTGCAGCATTTCTCCTAAATGTGATTCTGCATCTTTTCCAAAAATAACCTTGGTCGGTGTGTAATACGTAAATGAATTCATATTGCCCCTCCATAGAGAAAATCAACGTCTTTCCTAAAGGTTATCTCTTTTAGCACAAAAATACAAGCACCCCGGAGCCGAAGCTCCGGGGTGCCCGTTATGTTGTGAATGTTGTGAAATACTCAAAAATGATTACTGTAACTTAGAAGTGAAACCATTCTGATATGCTGCCAGTCTTTCCTCGCAGATTGCTGCATAACCAGCATCTGCATACTCCTGAGCGCACTCTTCATACAGAGCGTCGAACTCAGCAGGATCACACATAACCAGCTTATCTCTTGCTACGGTGTAATCAGCTTCCAGTGTTGCGGAATACTCACCTACAGCTTCGATATCTACTGCGAACATGCAATCATGTACTGCATAACCTGCATCAGCGATCTCAACCTGTGCATAGTAGTTCTTTACAATGTCCTCTTCGAATTCCTGAGGAAGGTCGTGAGGAGTATTTGCATGGATGATATCTTCGATGGTACCGGCATTTCTGGCTTCGATAACGATGCACCAGTAATCCTTGCTGTTGTTGAAGCCCTGCTTGTACTCACCGTCATAATCTGCGGTTGCAACGGGAAGTCCGTTCTCTCCCATGGTGTAGTTCTCGCCTTCGATACCCCACTGGAATGCAAACAGGTTCTCTTCCTGGCTTAACCATTCCATGTACATCCAAGCTGCCTTGATCTCATCTTCGGTTGCGGAAGAAGAGAAGGAAATCATCATACCGAAAGGATTGTTTGCACGGAATGCAGGTGTGGTGCCACCCTCAGAATCAACTACGTTCTGAGAAACAGCTACAGCCAGCTTTCCATCCGGGTTATTCTCATAGAAAGCGGTCAGGAAATCCATGCTACCGGAAATATATCCGGAGTATTCAAAGGTCTTGCCGTTTACAAAGTTAGACTTTGCAGTCTCAGCATCGATGGTGTAATACTCGGGATCGATCAGACCTAAATTGTACTTCTCGTTCTCTCTCTGAAGGAACTTCTTATTTGCTTCATTACCAAGTGCTACTACGTTGTAATCACCGTATACAGCCCAGTCTTCCTCATCAAAAGGATAAGCTCTGAATGCATAGTTCTGATCAACGCCGGCACCCTTTGCCATAGATCCGCCTAAAGGATACTCGGAAAGGCCTGCTTCCTTGATCTTGGTCAGCATGTCTTTCTGCTCAGCCCAGGTTGCAGGATAAGAATCATATCCAACTTCCTCAGCCCAATCGGTACGATAGAACTTAACCCAGGTATAGTTGGTGTTGGAATAAGGTCTCTCTGCCAGGCAGAAATATGTCTCACCGCTTAACTGAGAGTAGGTCAGAAGACCAAGCTCTTCCATCTTTGCATAGTAGGTAGGAGCAACCTTTGCAAACTCGTTCATATCGAAGGTTGTTACATAACCATCGGTAACCCACTTAGCCTGCTTAGGGAAGTCATACTCCATAAGTACGGTAGGAAGATCATCTGCAGCTGCAAGCAGTGCATAATCGGTTAATACATCGGAACGGGTGATACCAACATACTCAACAGTAATGTTGTACTTATCACCAAAGTTCTCCTGGATCCACTGTGTCCAGTAGTTGCTGGATACATCGGGAACGCCTTCAGCACCTCTGTCATATACAGGGATCTTCAGGGTTACGTTCTCAGCGAAAGGCTCCCAGCCTTCCATACCTGCTACAGCTTCAGCATCAGCTGCTGCGGTAGTCTCAGCTGCGGCTTCCTGTGCAGGTGCAGCTTCTTCAGCTGCTGCTGCGGTTGTCTCAGCAGGTGCTTCTTCGGTTGTGCTGCCACAACCAGCCAGTGTGCCCATTGCCATAGCGCCTGTAAGGACCAGTGCAAGGACTTTCTGTAAAGCATTCTTTTTCATTGTATTCCTCCTTGTAAGAATTACTTAAAATGAATATAGTTTCTATCCCCATACGGGGTAACTACCAAATGGATCAGGGATCAGCCCTTTACTGCGCCGATCATGGTTCCCTTTACAAAGTACTTCTGCAGGAAGGGATAGATACAGATGATCGGGATCGTTACGAACATGATGCAGGCTGCCTGTAATACTTCCGGGGTAGAGGTAACAGCTGCGGCTTCCGATAAGGTTGCGGACTGTGCTTCTGCTGCGGAAGATACCAGCTGAGATAACTTGTACTGGATCATCTTCAGGTTCTCTGCGCGGATGTAGTATTTATTATCAGCGTATGAATTCCAGCGACCTACCGCATAGAACAGGGACAAGGTTGCCAGAATGGGTTTGGACAAAGGAAGAACGATCTTGAATAATACCTGGAAATTGGTGGCTCCGTCCAGGAAAGCGGATTCTTCCAAACTATCCGGAATACTGCTCTGAAAAAAGGTCTTCATGATCAGCATGTTATAAGGCGAGTAGATCAGAGGAAGTACCAGAACCCACATGGTATCCAGCATGTGCAGATTCTTATAAAGTAAGTAGGTAGGGATCAGACCTGCTCCGAAGTACATAGGGAACATCAGCAGGAAGGTAAAAACATATCTTCCCTTCAGTCGCTTCTTGGAAAGCGGATATGCTGCGCAGGTGCAAACGATCATACCAAGCAAGGTAAACAATAAGGTAACGCCTACGGAATAGATCATGGAACGGACCATGGATCCATCCGAGAAAATAGATGCATATGCATCAAAGGTGATCTGCTTTGGCCAGAAATATACTTTCTTTGCCATTACCATGGAGTTACTGGAAATGGACTTTGCTGCCAGATGAAGAAACGGCAGTACACAGGTGGCACAAAGTAATGTAATGATCACCATCATGACCGCATCACTGATGCGGAATTTATTTATGGCTCTGCTACCGTCTGCAGAGGTTACTTCTTCTTCAACATTCTTTTTGTTCTTAGCCATTTTATTTATTCCTTCCGAATTCTGAATTCGTTGTTCCGTCTTACCTGTTATAAAAATGCTTTATAACAATCCGTCCTCGCCCAGTTTCTTCGCAAACTTATCTGCTGCGATAACCAGGATCAGACCAACCACGGACTGGAACAGACCAACTACGGTTGCTTCGGAGAACTTGGCTCCTGCAAGACCCTTTTCATAAATGTAAACTGCCAGCTGATACTGGAAGTCACGAACCTGTGAATTGTAGAAGGAATCCAGACGTTCGTAATTACTTCCCATGACACGTCCCAGATTCATGATCAGAAGGGTTACTACCGTGCTCTTAATACCCGGCAAGGTAATGTGGCGGATCCTCTGCCAACGGTTTGCGCCGTCGATCATGGCTGCTTCATACAGTTCTCCGCTGATACCGGTGATCGCTGCCAGATAGATGATGGTTCCCCATCCCATTCCCTGCCATACACCAATGAGCAGATACGATACCGCCCAGTGATATTTCTCAGTCAGGAAGGGAATACCCTGTTCGATCAGTCCCATATTCTGCAGTGCGATGTTCACCAGACCGGATGTAGGACGGAACATGGTGTAGGCCACACTACCGATGATTACCCAGGAAAGGAAGTGCGGCAGATAAAGGATCGTCTGTGTTACTTTCTTAAATCTGGGATACCGAAGCTCGTTGAGCATCAGCGCCAGGATGATCGGCATCGGGAAGCCAACGATCAGATCCATGAAGTTAAAAACAAGAGAGCTTGCCAGAGCACTGCGGAAGTCCTTGTCGGCGAACACCTTCATAATGATGTCCATTCCTACAAACTTACTTCCGTCCCATCCCTTGGCCGGCTTGTAATTATAGAAGATCATCCGGATGCCGGGGTAGGAAGCATAATTAAAGATAAGGACCATTGCCAGGGGAAACAGCAGCATCAGATATAACTGCCAGTCTCTCTTGAATCCGCTGGAAACGGAATGTTTCTGTTTTGCCATTGTGCCGTTAGCGGCAACTTGCTCTTTCTTAGCCATTCGCTAAACTCCTGTCTCATTAAAAACTGCACAACACCGTTCCTGTAGGGACGATGTGATTTGCCAATTTCTTATAGCTACATCCTAAAATAATTCCATACCCTTATCTCTTCATTTACTTAAAAATGCTTTGCATAAACGACCATTTAAAAAGGCAATACCTCAGCACTTTGTGAGATATTGCCATTTTCTACTTAACGATTTTAGTAAAAACTATCAAAAAGACAAATAATCTGTATTATTCGTCATCGGGCTCTGAGAGATTCTGTGCCTGCATCCATCCGGAATACTGTAAAATAGAGGTTTTATCACTTTGAACCATCTTATGGCGCCAGCTGGTCGGCTGAGTTCCCATAATTGTGGAAAAATGCCGGTTAAAACTGGAAACAGACCGAAAGCCCACCTGCTCCGAGATTTCCAGTATGGAGTTTTCACTGGTTCTAAGCAGAGTGCATGCCTGCAGGATCCGCGTCGTATTCAGGTATTCCAGGGGGCTGGTGTTCATGATCTCATTAAATACCCGGCGGAAGTGTGTTTCGCTTAAGTGGCAAAGATTGGCCAAATCTTCCATCGGAAAGTTTTCCATATAATGCTCCTTAATATAGTCCAGCGCAGGGCTGATCACCAGGGCGTTTTCCGGAGCATGTGCTTCGGATCCGGATTCTTCATCGCTGTAGATCCGCATGAATTCCATGAATAAGCTAAGGAACAAGCCCTTTACCGCGAACTGGTAATTCATCTTCTTTTCCGTCATTTCCCGGATGATCTGGGTCACCATAAAATGGATCTCCGGATACTCTTCTTCGCTGATGATATAACGGAAATCATCGCACATTGCCTGAAATACTCTGGCATAGGGATAGGACGCTTCAAACATGTTCCGCAGGATATCCGCAGGTGCCACAAACAGATAAGACCATAAACTGGCAGTTCCCTTGGTACTGTAGGTAGTGTGGGGAACATTCCTGGAAACGAACGTAACATCTCCTGCATGGAATTCCTGTTTACTGTCCCCAAACTCCATGATACCGCTGTCTGTATGACAGATCCCGATCTCCAGGCAATTATGAAAATGCAGCTTATCGCTCTTTACATCCGAGATATGCCACCGGTCTCCGGTGAGGAGAAGTACGGGAAATTCCAGAGGCAGTTCATAATTTCTGTATTCTATAACTGTTTTTTTCGGTTTAGCCATGGTCTTCTTCCTTATAAAAAGTAATTTTTACTAAAAAGTGCACAACAGTTCTCTTGGTTTGCATCGAAATAATCCTATCATAAATAATTGAATTTGCATAGTTTTTGAATCTGGATGCATAGACTTTTTAACCATCCAATTCATATAATTGTCTTGAACCATCTATAGGGTCCTATTTTTGTGTCTATGATCAGCAAAGGAGTCAGAACATGACGAAATTGGAATATGACAAAAAGCAAGTAGAACAGGCTATTGATCGTATCGTGGATCGAACCATGCGTATGGATCTGACCTGGGACTGGCCCGCAGGCGTAGCATATTACGGCATCTGCGAAGCGTATGAAGCCACCGGTAAGGAAGCTTATTTACAGGCTTTGAAGGACCGGGTAGATGAGTACATTGAGCTGGGTCTTCCCTCCTGGACAGTCAACACCTGTGCCATGGGACATTCCATGCTTACTCTTTATGAGCATACCGGCGATGAAAAATATCTGGATATTGCCCGGAGCAAATTAGACTATCTTCAGAACAAGGCTCTCCGATTCGGAGATCATGTTCTTCAGCATACCGTTTCCGTTAATAACGATTTCCCGGAGCAGGCCTGGGCAGACACCTTATTTATGGCCGCCTTCTTCATGCTCCGTGCCGGTGTTCTGTTAAAGGATGAGGCATTGATCGATGATGCGCTGAATCAGTATTACTGGCACATCAAATATCTGCAGGATCCTTCCACCGGCTTCTACTATCACGGCTATAACAACATTACCAAGGATCATATGTCCGGTTTCTACTGGGGACGTGCCAATGCATGGGCAGCTTATACCATGTCGGAAGTCGGCAAGCGTCTTCCCGAGTGTTACCTGTATCCCAAGTTCCTGGATGTGGTCGGTTCCCTGAACGAGCAACTGGCATCCCTGAAGCTGGTGCAGACCGAAAACGGATTATGGCGCACCATTTTGGATGATCCCGATTCTTACGAAGAGGTCTCCGCTTCCTGTGGTATTGCGGCAGCTATGATAAACAAAGGAAATCCTTTGCATATCAAATATCTGAACAAAGCAACCAAAGGCATTCTTGCCAATATTTCCGAAGACGGCCGGGTTCTGAACGTTTCCGGCGGTACAGCGGTAATGAAAGACCGCGAAGGCTATCGCGGTATTTCCAGAGACTGGATCCAGGGTTGGGGCCAGGGCCTTGCGCTTGCATATTTAGGCGGCGTTTTGAATTACGACAAGAATCGCAGCGACGGCGCTTTATAAAACAGTCGGTTTTGGGGAGAAAGAGTTGATTAAGATGGAAACGAATTTAACTAAGGGTGGTTTCACTCTTCCGGGAGAATCCGGATACGAAGAATTAACATTAAAGATGGCTGAAAAATGGGGCGCAGATGTGATCCGGGACAGCGACGGTACCGTTCTTTCCGACGATATCTTAAATGCCGGATATGACATTTACTCTACCATCTGCATCATCCGCGATCACAATGAATGGGCAAAGAAGAATCCCGACAAATTACAGCAGACTTTCCTTGTAACACAACCGAAAGTTGCTTCCGAGGACTCTTTGACCTTCCATCTTATGGATGATTTTTATCCGGATCAGTTCCGGGTAAATGCTTCTTCTGCTTCTCAGAAATACTGGCAGGTTTATGACCGCACAACCGAGACGGAAGTAAATCCCCGGTTCTGGGCTTATGATGCAGAATCCGGAAATCTTACGGTTTCTCATTTGATCCCCTGGCATCGTTATACGGTCAGTTTCCTTGCTTATCGTATCTGGGAAGAGATCTCCATGTATAACCATACCACCAATAACTGGGACAAAGAGCATCTTATGCAGATCGATCCCGTCTATCCGGAGACCCAGGAATATATGAAGCAGTGGCTCAGGGATTGGTGCGAGTCTCACCCCGCCACCAATGTCGTCCGTTTCACTTCCATGTTCTATAACTTTGTATGGATCTGGGGAAGCGACGAACGTAATCATACCCTCTTCTCTGATTGGGGTTCTTACGATTTTACCGTAAGTCCCCGTATGTTGGACCAGTTCGCAGATGCCTACGGTTATCGGCTGACCGCCGAAGATTTTATCAACAAAGGAAATCTGCATGTGACCCATATGCCTCCTGTTAAGACACAGCTGGATTATATGGATTTCATCAATCAGTTTGTTCTTCGCTTCGGCAAAGAACTGATCGATATTGTACACGCCTACCATAAAAAAGCTTATGTATTCTACGACGACAGTTGGATCGGCGTGGAACCCAACGGTAAACGTTTTGCAGATTTTGGTTTCGATGGTCTGATCAAATGTGTATTCTCCGGTTTCGAGGTACGCCTCTGTGCCAATGCCAGGATCGGAACCCATGAATTAAGACTGCATCCTTACCTGTTTCCGGTAGGCCTGGGTGGACTTCCCACCTTCTCTGCCGGCGGCAATCCTACTCTGGATGCAAAAAAATACTGGAATCAAGTGCGCAGAGCCCTTCTTCGCGCTAAAATAGACAGAATTGGTCTGGGCGGTTATCTCCATCTGGTGGAAGGATATCCCGATTTTTGTAACTATATCGCAGATATTGCCAACGAGTTCCGTACCATCCGTTCCTTACACGAAGCAGGTGGCCCCAGCGTCCTTCCCATTAAAGTTGCTGTGCTTCACAGCTGGGGTTCTTTAAGATCCTGGACTTTAAGCGGCCACTTCCATGAAACCTATATGCACGATCTGATCCACATTAATGAAGCACTCTCCGGTTTCCCCGTTGATGTTTCCTTCATTAATTTTGACGATGTGGTAAAGCAGGATCTGAGCAAATATCAGGTGATCATCAATGCCGGCAAGGCAGGCACCGCATGGAGCGGCGGAGCCAACTGGAACAATGCAGACGTAGAAGAAACACTGACACGTTTTGTATATGAAGGCGGAATCTTTATCGGTGTAAACGAACCTTCTGCTGTATGCGGCGGAGAATGTGTCTTTAAGATGGCCTCTGTGTTAGGTGTAGACGAAGATACAGCCGCTAAAGTATGCCACGGCAAATGGGAATTCTACGAGATGCCTGATGCAGGTCTGATCCCCACCGGAAGTTATATCCACGCTTCCGTTCCGGTACACTTGACGGACGGCAAGGCAAAAGTGCTGGCCAGCGAGGACGGTATTCCTACTTTTACCATCAACGATTTCGGTAAAGGAAAAGGTGTATATCTCTCCTCCTTTGAAACGAATTTAGAAAACAATCGACTGTTATTAAATCTTCTGTTATCATTAACCGGGAACAGTAACAGCGATTTCATTACGGATAACTGCAATACAGAATGTGCATACTTCCCTGCAGAGAACCAGGTGATCGTGATCAACAATTCCAATCTGATCCAGACCACCAGTGTGCATACCCCTCTGGGTGTACGGACCTTCCGGGATATTCCCGCTTACGGTACCGTGATCCAGACCTTAGTTTGACTTATGTGAGTCAGCATTTTATGTGTTTGACTTTTTTCATAAGTACCCCTTTGTACGAAGGACAGATCTCCCCGGGTCTGTCCTTTTTGCATGAAAAAAGACAAATTTAAAAGAGGATGAACATAACGTTCATCCTCTCCACTACATTTTCAAATTTGGATTATGGAATTACTTTGCGTAATCAGTTACACGGGATTCTCTGATCAGATTTACCTTGATCTGTCCGGGATATTCCATAGAAGCTTCGATCTGCTTTGAAATATCACGTGCCAACAGAACCATGTCTGTATCAGAAACCTGCTCGGGAACTACCATTACACGAATCTCTCTACCTGCCTGAATAGCAAAAGATTTTTCAACACCTTTAAAATTGTTTGCGATATCTTCTAATTCTTTAAGTCTAGTGGTATAAGTCTCCAGGGTCTCTCTTCTTGCACCGGGTCTTGCTGCCGAAATAGCATCTGCAGCCTGTACCAGACATGCAATCAGGGAAGTAGGTTCCACATCGCCGTGATGGGCTTCTACTGCATTGATGACTACCTGGGATTCCTTATACTTTCTACAGATCTCAACACCAAGCTGGATATGAGAACCTTCCATCTCATGGTCAACTGCTTTACCGATATCGTGGAGCAGTCCGGCTCTCTTTGCAACTCGTACATCAAGACCAAGTTCAGAAGCCATGATACCGGTCAACTGAGCGACTTCAACGGAATGTCTCAGTACGTTCTGACCATAACTGGTTCTGAATTTCATTCGACCAAGAAGCTTGATCACTTCCGGATGGAGGCCATGTACACCGCACTCCAGTGCAGCAGCTTCGCCTTCTTCCTTAATCTGCTCATTGACTTCTTTCTGGGCTTTCTCGACCATCTCTTCGATTCTGGCGGGATGGATACGTCCATCAACGATCAGTTTCTCAAGAGCGATACGAGCCACTTCTCTACGAATGGGATCAAATCCGGAAAGAACAACTGCTTCCGGTGTATCATCAATGATCAGATCTACACCGGTCATGGTCTCTAACGTACGGATGTTACGTCCTTCACGACCAATGATCCTTCCCTTCATCTCATCGCTGGGCAGCTGAACTACAGAAATCGTTGCTTCAGATACGTGATCTGCAGCACACTTCTGAATGGCATTCACAATATATTCCTTAGCCTTCTTCTCTGCCTCTTCTTTCGCCTGATTCTCCATTTCCTTGATCATCACGGCGGATTCATGTCTTACATCGTCTTCAACAATTTTTAATAAGTACTCTTTTGCTTGTTCGGAGGTTAATCCTGAGATTCGTTCCAGTTCCTGTAACCGCTGCTCATTTAGCTTCGCAATCTCTTCCTTCTGCTTACTCAGCGCTTCTTCTTTCTTAGCGATCTGAGCCTCCTTCTGCTCGATGGAGTTAGCTTTCTTATCGATGTTCTCTTCTTTCTGCTGAATACGATTCTCTCTGCGCTGTACCTCTGCACGAAGTTCCTTTACTTCCTTATCCGTCTCTTTCTTGATCCGGATGGATTCTTCCTTCGCAGCAAGTGCAGCCTCACGTTTCGTACTATCTGCTTCCTTAAGAGCCTCATCAATAATCTCTCTGGCCTTGGTCTCTGCGGATCCAATGGTCTGTTCCTCTGCCTTCTTATGACGGTTCACCGCAATGGTTGCGGATAAAGGAATGCTGACTACCAGAGTAATGACTACTGCTATGACTATATAAAGCATATACAGGAGCACCTCCTTATTTAGTTTTCATTGTACTGAATCTATTAAGAATGCCTTGCAGAATCCAAACTACAAGCATTCAAATTAGCATACTACAACAGTTCTATTTTATAAGTCTTTGAAACTTATGTCAAGGTTTTGCCCGTTTTTACGTAACTTTTTGTACAATTGTCCTCTTGATTGACATGCCTCTTTGAAGAATAATTAAGATGTTGCGTTAAGATAAGCTTTGCACATGATATGATTTGAGGAGTCATATTTTATGAAAAGAGTCTTGCTCGCCGGCTATGAAGAAAAGCTGTGCAATTACCAGAACGCTTTGTTTAAGACCGGCCTGTCCTGTACAGTATCCCTGGATCCTAACGATTCCAAATACTATGACGCACTTCTGCTTCCAGGCGGAGGTGATCTTCACCCCTGCAATTACAAGCAGGATATGAACGGTTCCAAAGAGATCGATACCGCTTTGGATACTCTTCAGTTACAATTACTGGACCGTTTTGTAAAGGACGGTAAACCGGTAATGGGCATCTGTCGTGGTATTCAGTTGATCAATGTATACTTTGGCGGTGATCTGGTTCAGGATCTTTCCGAAGATCTGAAAGCCATACATACCTGGGAAACCGAAGATAAGATCCACGGCATCGACGCTGTGAACGGAAGCTTCGTGGAAGCTCTCTACGGTTCTTCTTTCCTTGCTAACAGTGCCCACCATCAGGTGCTGGATAAACTGGGCGAAGGATTGGAAGTCTGCGCTTATTCCAAGGGCGATCATCTTATAGAAGCCGTCTCCCATACCTCTTTGCCCGTCATCGGTGTACAGTGGCATCCGGAGCGACTTGCCTATGAAAATCGCCGTCCTAATGTAAGCGACGGCGCATTAATGTTCCGATATTTCAGTAATCTGATTCATAAAAACGAAAAACTTGCTTGATCTTATCAGCAGAGAAACCTTTACGGAACAGCGAAGCCATAAGCTTCTGCTGTTCCTTTTTTTCCATATTTTCCGGATCAAAGTGTTTCTTCTCCAGGAACTGCCGGATCTGTATGGTTTCATCCTGCACCGTTCCCTTATCTTCCAGTCTCTGAAAAGCTTCCCGGGTCACGTCCTTGGAAATGCCTTTTTTCATCAGATCCTGTTCGATCCTGGTCCTGCTCCGCTCCTCCATATGGCAAAAGATATAATCTTCCGCATATTGATCATCGTCCACATAATGATAGGACTTTAAATAAGCAATGGCTTCATCCATGGCAGCTTCCGGGTACAGCCCATCCCTCATCTTATCCCGTAACTGCTTTTCCGTATAGGATTTGCTTTGCAGGAGATTCATGCAACGCAGTTTTGCCCGCTTGGGCAACACCTTCTCCAGGATCTCTTTATAGTCTTCCGCAGCGATCTCCTCTCCTTCCCGAAGGGAATAACGCCTGAGTTCGCCACGATATAATACAAACGCAAATTCACCGTCCAGAAAGATCTGATAACGACCTTTCCGAAACTCCCTGATCTCTGTAATCGTCATACATTAACCGTCTCGGTTTCCGGCCCCGATCAAGCCTCTTCTTTGGCTTTTTTAGCCGTTTTCTTGGCAGATGCTTCCGATGCACCCTCTTCTGCCTCGTCTTCCTTGATCACGCCGTAATGCACCTTTACCTTGTAGGCGATCTCATCGCAGATCTCAGGATGTTCTTCCAGATAAAGCTTGGCATTCTCACGGCCCTGTCCGATCTTCTCTCCGTTATAGGCATACCAGGCACCACTCTTATTAACAATGTCTACATTGGCAGCCAGATCCAGTACATCTCCGGTATAGGAAATGCCCTTACCGAACATGATATCAAATTCAGCCTCCTTGAAAGGCGGAGCGATCTTATTCTTAACCACTCTTACACGGGTACGGTTACCGATCACTTCACCGGCCTGCTTCAGAGTATCAATCTTACGAACATCCAGACGTACGGATGCATAGAATTTCAGTGCGCGTCCACCGGTGGTCGTCTCGGGATTTCCAAACATAACACCGATCTTCTCACGGAGCTGATTGATAAAGATCACCGTACAGTTGGTCTTGCTAATGATTGCGGTCAACTTACGAAGTGCCTGTGACATCAGTCTTGCCTGCAGGCCCACATGCGAGTCTCCCATATCTCCTTCGATCTCCTGTTTGGGAACCAGTGCCGCTACAGAGTCAATAACAACAATGTCAATGGCATTGGATCGTACCAGTGTCTCTGCGATCTCCAGCGCCTGCTCTCCGTTATCCGGCTGCGAAATATATAAATTATCAATGTCTACACCAATATTCTGAGCATAAACAGGATCCA
The DNA here is from genome assembly GCA_024683155.1 of Lachnospiraceae bacterium. Lineage (GTDB taxonomy): Bacteria > Bacillota > Clostridia > Lachnospirales > Lachnospiraceae > JAILDL01. The sequence continues at coordinate 27,163 of JAIKYN010000277.1, forward strand.
ACGCATGCTCAGCATCAATAAAGCCCGCGATACCATTGTTTTTCTGTACTTCCGCGATCATATGAAGGGTAACGGTTGTCTTACCGGATGATTCCGGTCCGTATATCTCAATGATACGCCCCTTCGGGATACCGCCAAGACCCAGCGCCAGGTCCAGACTTAAGGATCCGGTAGGGATCGTCTTGATATCCATCTGTGCTGTGGGATCACCCAGCTTCATAACAGCGCCCTTACCATATGCTTTTTCGATCTGGGATAAAGCCGCTTCCAGTGCTTTTTGCTTTTCTTCGTTTGCCATAAATACAATCTCCTTTGCATTAAGAACGTCTGTTCGTTATTTATGATATAGCAAACTTACGTTCTTGTCAATTCATTTCATTATCGGTTTTTAAATATATTGTTCCTTTGGAAAATGGATGAATGTTCACGTACTTCATCCGGATCTGTTAT
>JAIKYN010000296.1 GCA_024683155.1 Lachnospiraceae bacterium
CAAAAGCCACCCAGCACTTCTTCCGGTGCTTCCAGACGACAGGCATGCAGCAGCTGCTCTTCCGCTTTATAAGCTTCTTTCAGTCTTTGATTTTTGCGCTGGATGCCATACTTGGGATCTCCCAGCACCGGATGTCCCAAAGCAGCCAGATGGGCACGGATCTGATGGGTCTTCCCGGTGATCAGCAAAATTTCCAGATAAGAAATGGGCTCTTCTCCGATCTTTCCCTCTCCCAGAACCGTGATCCCCGTCTCGATGGCATCACCCTCATCCCCTACGGTAACCTGATTGGTACGATGATCCTTGGAAATAGAAGCCTGCATAACGCCTTCCGGAACATCTGTGCCAAACACAAGGGTCCGATAATACTTATGCATGGTGCGCTCTTTCAGTGCTTTGGAAATGACCTGGGCACCTTTCATGGATTTTGAAATGCACACAATGCCGCTGGTATTGCGATCCAGCCGGTTTAATACCGATGGCTTAAATCCCTCCGCTGCGGGGATCCGGGATAAAGCCCAGTCATTTACGGATTGATCGCCCGGTTTCGCCTTCTGGGTAAGGACCCCGGAAGGTTTATTGATGATCATTATATCCTCACTTTGCAGCAGGATCTGCTGATCCAGAATCTTGAAAAATCCGGGTTCTTTGACGTTTTGCACAGATGCGTTCCGTATAGGACAAACGTTATCACCGGAATGGCTCCCGGATGGACTCTTTCTGCGCTTTCCGCTCTCACCATTCGTTTCGGCAGATGGATGATCTCCGTGCTTTCCTGCGGAAAATTTCTCAAAGGTATCCTCAGCAAAGAATACCTGAATGGTATCTTCCGCCTGCAATACTTCTTTACCGGTGGCTTTCTTCCCGTTCAGGGTAATATTCTTCTTACGGAGCATCTTATACAGAAAACCGGATCCCGCAGAAGGAAGCACTTTATTCAGATATTTATCCAGCCGTTGTCCGGCCTCCTGTTTGGAAAGAACCAGCTCTTTCATAGTGCTCCCGTATTATAAAGAAATGTTGCCCATTAAGTGGAGAACCTCTCCGTCCTTGTTACCGGCAGGTAATTCTTTTAGTTGACTGATGCGGTCAATATACTTGTCCAGATCATAAAATACCTTGATACTGCGGTCATTGTAGCCGTTCTGTGACAGCAGATTATCCACATGGGAAACAAAGGCTTTCTCATCCAGTTTCTCCTGCAGAGAAAAACAAACCAGCACATTTCCCCTTACCGTAACATGCATCAGATCAAAATTTTTCTTTTCACTGGTCACATAATAATCGTAACCGCAAACCAGATCCGAATGATTGCAGGCTTTTTCGATCTGCTCCATTTCTTCTTCGGAACCTTCCCGGGTGCGGAAAAACATGATGCAACGAATGGCATTTTTTGCAGCAGGTAAAAAGCCTAAAACTGCAAGGATGGTTCCAAAATTCTGATTGGTCTTAAAATACCACAGACAGAAAAAATAGATGAGAAAACTCACTGCAAAACAGATCAGGGTAATGATCAGATCCAGCTTCTTATGATAGGAATAATAGCCGTAACAGCCTTTGCTTTTCTTCGTCATTATAAACATCCTCTAAGTAATTCATCGTAATGATACAGGTAATAATCCGCTTCCTGCTTCTTCTGGTCTACGGAGTAGGCAGAGTATTCATCATCCACAGCTACTACTTTCATTCCGGCTGCTTTGCCGGCCTGGATCCCTGCGATCAGGTCTTCAAATACCAGACAATTAGACGGAGAAATGCCAAGCTCCCTGGCAGCCTTCAGATAAATATCCGGTGCCGGTTTTCCTATGGCAACTTCTTTACTGGTGAGGATCACATCAAAGATGGCATGCAGGCCATGGGTTTCACACACATTATCCATCAGCTCTCGTGAATTGGAAGAAGCGATCCCCAGCTTTATGCCGTTCTTCTTAAGTTCCTTCAGAAAGTCTGCCACACCGGGTTTTAAAGGTACTTCATTGGCATATTTATCCCAGGCCATCTGATTCCAGTCTTCCTTCATCTTCTCAATGGGGTCGGGAATGGGAAAATGCTCTTTAAAATAAATGGCGGTCTGGTCAAAACTGATGCCTTCAATGCATTTTTGCAGATCTTCCGGCATAGGGATCCCGAATTTTCCCAAATACTCTATATCAATGGCTTTCCACATCCACATGGAATCTACCAGTGTACCGTCAAGGTCAAAGATGCATGCGGAAATATCCTGCATACATTTGTTTTCTAAAATAAGATTCATATAGTTATTTCCTTGTTGTTCATTTGTAGATGGATCGACCGGCTGATAACATGCGGGATCCTCAGAAGGATCAGCCCTTCTTGTAAACCAGAAGTTCCCGTATCTCTTCTTCGGTCAGTTTCCGGTATTCTCCTTCCGGTAAGGAGGGATCTAAAGTAAGGCTCCCCATGGAAAGACGTTTTAATCCCACCACTTCATTTCCTACCGCCAGGAGCATCCGTTTTACCTGATGAAAACGTCCTTCGGTAATGGTCAGCAGGATTTTTACAGGGGATACCACTTCTACTTTGGCAGGTGCCGTAACAGGTTCGGGTTCCGTCTCCGATATGTCCACTCCTTCTTCCAGCGACTTAACCATATCTTCCGTAATGGGTTTTGCCAGATCCGTTTCATAGGTTTTGGGCACATGATGTCTGGGACTAAGCAGCATATGGGATAACTGTCCGTCATTGGTGATCAGTAACAGTCCGGTGGTATCTTTATCCAGTCTGCCTGCCGGGTTAAGATCCCGGCCGGGATACTCTTTAAAATAATCCATCACTGTAGGCTGTTTCTTATCTCTTGCCGCCGTCAGAACACCTGCCGGTTTATGGAACATCAGGTAATGATATTCCGAAAAAACAAGCTCCTTCTGATCCAGACATACACGGTCTGTTTCCCGGATCTTTAAGTCCGGGCTTTGGCATACGACACCGTTTACCTGTACTCTGCCCTTGCGGATCAGCTCTTTTACTTCCGAACGGGTTCCTATATTCACTTCACACAAATACTTATCTAATCGGATCAATAACCACTCACTAAATCAGCGATCCCATGAAAAGCAGATCGAACAACTATATTTTTACACATCAAAATCATCATCACGATTTCTGCGCCGTTTGTTTCGGTTGCTTTTAAGAACATGACGAAACAGAAGGATGATGCCGGTAACAAATAATAAAAGCGCCAGGACAAGCATGCCGATCAGGGCAAACAATATCTTGCTTTCTCTTTGAATGCCGGAATCGGAACCTTCATTGGTAAGGATTACGGTCGTCATTCCATCCCCTTTGGTCATTTCTGCCTGTCCAGGTTCTTGTGTAACTGCAGGTGTCTCCGTTTCGGAAACTGTCTCTTCTTTCTGAACCTTTCCCGAAAGCAGATCCAGCTCCTGCTGTGTATATTCAAAATCCGAAAGAACAACCTCGTTACTTTGCGTATCAAGATCGTAACCGTTATAGGTTCGGCACACGATCCGGGGTGCAACTTTTCCTTTGGTTACAGGAACCGTAAAGGTAACTTCTCCCTCTTTATAATCTCTGGGATCTCCTCCCTCACGGAACGGATACAGCTTTGAAAAATGAATACCATCCAGGGAATAATCGTAATATAAGATACCGGATTCCGGATCGTAGCCTTCCAGGATAAAGGTGGCAGTACCGGAAACCACAACAGTTTCGTCATTGCCGGTTACGGAAACAGGCGCATCCATTTCCACCTTCTCCAGTGAAAGTTCGCTGATAAGAGGGGCACTTTCATCCGGAACCATTTTGCCGGAAGTAACATCCGGAGACTGCGTCTCATAGGTGGAATAATCCACCCCAAGAGATGCAGAGGCTAAATGAAAATAACGGGCAACAGCCGTGGCATCCCGTCTGCCGAATTCCTCCCAGTCTTCCTGATCATCGCAATAAGAAGCATCTCTGTCTTCATCCAGATGACCATGTTCCACCAGTACCGTGGTAAGCTCCAGTTCTACACTTTCTCTTAAAATACCGTAGTAATCCGTGCCCTTTTCATTCATACGGGTTTTGATACCACGGATAAACATGCCCCTGTCTTTGAATTCCTTGATAAACTCATTGGCAGCGGTATAACCGGCATTATAGTAAGGATCAAACATGGAAACCCAGCATTCCGCACCGAATAAGGTATGATTTTCCGAAAGGTTATAATGCAGACATACCAGCAGATCCGCATCATAGGAAGAAGCGATCTTGCAGCGTTCCTTCAGGGAAAGATCCACATCTTCCGTACGGGTAAGATAAACCGTCACATTATCATACTGTGTCAGTTCTTCATACATTGCATTGGCTGTGATCTGGGTAATGTATTTCTCGGTGATATCTCCGTATTCTCCACCCAGATTTTCTCCGCCGTGTCCCGGATCGATAACGACCACAGGATGTTCGGGCGAAGCCTGTACCGATAGCGGAAATAAAAAGAAAGCGGCAAAAATTGCCAGCAAGGGAATGATCTTTTTCAAATAAACAGTTCCTTTCAAATAGCGTTGATTCAAAAAAACCGATTCCTAAACAGCTAGGAATCGGTTTTATAACGTCAAAATAATTAAATCAGATCAATGCTGTCCGGTTCATCATCCTCATCGTCCAAATTCAGGGTCTGAATCTCGGGACCAACATCCGTTAATGTATCCATCCCTACAGTATCCTGTGTTACCGCACTCTCCTGATCCAGTTCGGGAGGAAGCAGTTCGGCACGATTGGAAGTGATCAATTGCGCATACTGATCCAGTTCGGAGATCAGTGCGTCGTAATCGGTTTGCGCGGTACGGGTGGTCTGATTGATGATCTCCTGTACATGTGCAAGTAACTGATCGGTATATTCCACGGCAGAAGTTCTCATATCGTTGGCCTGGATCGTGGCCGTATTCAGGATCTCCTGTGCCTGCTTGGTTGCCATGCTGACCACTTCATTGGCCTGGGCGTAAGCCTGCTGCATGATCTCATGCTCATTGATCAGCTGATTGGTCTGATCGGTCGCTTCTTTGATCAGAGCCTGGGCTCTTTCCTTTGCCTCATTCAGAATGGCTTCCCGATTGGAAATGATCCGCTGATAACGCTTGATCTCATCCGGGGTCTTGGTACGGAGTTCATGAAGAAGATTATCCATCTCCTCCTTATCCACTACGATCTTAGTAGAGGAGAACATCTGCGGTTTGCAGTTATCGATATACTGTTCGATCTCGTCGATCAGCTGCTCAATACGACTACTCATAAAGGTTATGACTCCTTAGGAAACTTCTGTAAAATAGCCTGCTCTACAAGGGGCGGAACACCATGACTGATATCCCCGTGGAAAGCAGCGATCTCTTTCACACCGGAGGAGCTTAAATAAGCATATTCCAGGCTGGTGGTTAAAAACAGTGTGTCTACGGTGCCATTGGATAAAACGCGATTGGTCTGCGCATTCTGTAATTCATACTCAAAATCGGTGATCGCACGCAATCCTCGGATAATGATGGGAACATGAATGGAATGAGCATAATCCACCAGCAGACCGGAGAACGAATCGATCTTAACATTGGTCAGATCTTTCGTTGTTTCCTCTAGCATTTTAACACGTTCCTCTACCGAAAACAATGGAGTCTTCTTCTTATTATCCAGTACACTAACGATGACTTCGTCAAACATTTCCGAAGCTCGTTTGATGATGTCCAGGTGGCCGTAAGTCACCGGATCAAAGCTTCCGGGATAGATTGCAGATTTCATTCGGATACCTCGCTGCGTTCAATGAAAACATGCTGATTGGTTTTATAAAGCTTCTGCTTCTTAATACGGAAACCATATTGGGAAACGAAGGAATAATCCGTCTCCAGAGACCCTTCCATAACGATCAGGGTATTATCCGTCACATAAGGCATATCCTTAAGGATGGAAAGTACCTTTTCATCATGGCCCATATTGTAAGGAGGATCCAGGAAAATGATATCCGCTTCTTTCTCATGGATATTATATAACGCCAGATACACATCCTGCTTGATAAAGGTGGCACGATCTTCAAATTTGGTAAACTTCAGATTATCCGTGATGCAAGCAACCGGTTCTCTTCCGTTCTCTACAAAATATGCATGTCTGGCGCCCCTGCTGATAGCTTCAATCCCTACCGCGCCGGAACCTGCAAACAGATCCACAAATACAGAACCGGGAATATAAGGTGCCATAATGTTAAATAAGGTCTCCTTGATACGATCGGTGGTCGGTCTGGTTCCTTCCCCGTTGGGAGCCTTTAACGGAAGGGATCTTGCTTCTCCTGCAATTACTCTCATTTTTTGATCTTTACTCCTTTGCCGTCACGCTTGGCGATCTTCAGATCGTTCAGATCCAGATCACGGTCATGGTAAGTGATCACAGCCGGAAGGGCATCCATACTGAAGTATACATTCTCCACAAACTGCTTGGCATTTAACTTCATACCACGGGAGCCTACGGCCGTCTTCTTGTTAACCGGGATATCCTCTATGGCAAAACGAAGGAAGAATCCATCCGTTGACTTCAGGATGATGCTTCTCTCTTCCCGGATGGCTGTAACAGAGACGACTTCATCCTTGTCCAGAAGTTTGGTGGCTGCCACCGTTCGCTTGGAAACATCGAATTCTCCGCCGTCTACGATCTTGATCATGGATGTCTTTGTAACAAATACCAGGCGATACAGATTCAGGGCAGACTGGGAATCCGCATAAACAACGGATTCTTTTGCGGTATCATAGTTACTTACATTATCAATGGGCACACCCTTGTCACGGAATTTTCCGAAGGGAATGTCTGCCACACGGAAGGTATGAAGATTACCGGTATTGGTAAAGATGCAGATCTTGCCCGTATTCTTACAAGCGATCACAAAGCGGTTTTCTGCATCCGCAGCATCCTTATTTCGCTCGTAAGTAGCAACATCCACCACCTTGGCATACCCAAAGCGGTCCATCAGAAATACCACATCCATTTCTTCCGGTGCTTTTTGCACATAGACAGCCTGCTCTACATTATCGATCACCGTCTTACGAGGCTTTGCATAACGCTTTTTGATATCATCCAGTTCCTTGATGATAACCTGTGCCATGGAATCTCTGGAATCCAGGATATCTTCGTAACGGAAGATGTTGGCGACGGTTTCTTCATGCTCTTTTACCAGTGCATTTAATTCCAGACCGCACAGTTTATATAAACGCATCTCAAGGATAGCATTGGCCTGACGCTCTGTAAATAACAGCTGGGAAGCCATGATCCTGGATTCTTTACTCTTAAAATTGATCCCGTCTACATTACCGTTCACCAGGCAGTCTTTGGCCATATTCCGATCTGCACTGCCCCGCAGGATCTCGATCACAAGGTCGATGACGTTGCAGGCTTTGATCAG
>JAIKYN010000302.1 GCA_024683155.1 Lachnospiraceae bacterium
GCACTTTTCAGTGCATTATTGATCCCCGCCAGGGTCATGGAACCGCTGTTAGGATACTTCTGATCGTAACCGTAGCCGGTAACGGAACCACCGCCGTGATCCCAGAAGATCAACATATTACGGTTGGCATCGGAATAATTCTTTTTGGCATAATTCAGGAATTCCACCAATGTGGCTGGATCGGTCATGGCCTTTGCACCCATGTCCTTCTCCAGGCACTTTAAGCCGCCACCGGTCACCTGATAGATTTGATTCACGGAAGAACTGATGACACTGTTTCTCCAGCCCTGGCATCCGCCGGTGTAAACAATAAGGTTAATGTTACTTCCGATGGTCGCCTTGGTCATCTCGGTAAGATCCTTGGTGGCCATGGAGGAGCGGTTCTCCAGATCGGTCCCGCACATATATACCAGGATATTGATCTTATCCTTCCCGTTTCCCAAAATGTTGGTGTATTTTGCTCTTGCTTCGGAAGCCACACTCTTATTCAGGGTTCCTGTATTGTTTTCTCCGTCCTGCCAGCCGGCGGAAGTGGTTCCTCCGGAGATCTGGCCAAAGAGGGAACTGTAATTGGTAAGGGCAGACAAAGCGCTTACCGCACTGCTGCCGGTGCCGGTTGTTGTCGTGGTGGTGGTCGTTGTGGTTGCCGGTGTGGTGTCGTAAGAGGACTCATAGCCGGAGGTATCGCCACCTCCCAGCAAAGAAGTAAGACCTCCGCCGCCTCCTAAGAGCAGTACTGCTATCACTAACAGAAGGGGAAGCTTGCTGCGTCCTCCCAAAAGAGAACTGCCGCTTCCGCGCTGCGAGCCGCTTCCTCCTCCGGTACTGGGATTTACACTGCTGCCGCTTCCTACGGGGCCGGTGCCCAGTCCGTCACCTCTTTTATGAACGCCTGCTCCCTGTCCGGTGACATTCTTTTGTCTTGCTCTGGGTTTATCTGCCATTTTTTCATTTCCTCCCTGGTCGCATGACTTCTGCAACCTGTAAAAATTGCCTCCCTGGTCGCCTGCTTTCTGCAACCTGTAAAAAGGGATCCCTGCGGACCCTCTTACTTAGTCCAGATCCCGAAACCGAAACTGTTTTCTTCCTTCGGCGTAATCGGCCACGATCTGTCCCGATCCGAATAACTTATATTTATAGGTCATAAGGCCTTCCAGACCCACCGGTCCTCTGGCATGAAGCTTACTGGTACTGATGCCTACTTCCGCTCCGAATCCGTATCGGAATCCGTCTGCAAAACGAGTGGAACAGTTCTGATACACCCCTGCGGAATCCACCATCTGCATGAAATAGGCCGCCGTTTCCGGATTCTCCGTAAGAATGGAATCCGTATGATGGGATCCGAACCGGTTGATGTGCTCTGCAGCCTCTTCCACGTCCTCCACTAACTTTACGGAAGCCGTAAGACCAAGGTATTCCGTATGGAACTCCTCTTCGCTCATTTCCTCTACCGGGATCTTCTCCATCACTTCTTTGGTCCCCCTGAGGGATACACCCACGTCCTTTAAGGCCTTCGCCAGTTCCGGGAGAAATGCATCCGCCACCTTCCGGTTTACCAGCAGGGTTTCTACGGCATTACAGGCAGCGGTATACTGGGTCTTGGCATCCACAATGATGGGAAGGGCTTTGGATAGATCTGCGTCTTCGTCCACGTAAATATGGCATACCCCATCGGCATGGCCCATTACGGGGATCTTGGTATGGTTCATGATATATTGCACAAAGCCGTTGCTTCCTCTGGGGATCAGCAGATCCACATCCTTATCGCAACCAAGCAGTTCATCGATCTCATTGTGCAGCTCAGCCTGCAGCAGACATTCTTCCGGAAGGCCTGCTTCCACGGCTGCTTTATGGATGATCCCGAACAGCACCCGGTTGGTCTCTGCCGTCTCCTTGCCGCCTTTTAAAATAGCACAGTTACCGCTTTTCAGGCACAAGGTGGAGATCTGTACCAGCGCATCGGGACGGGCTTCAAAGATCACGCCGATAACTCCGATGGGACAGGACACTCTCTGAAGGATCAGACCTTCATCCAGCTGCCGCTTTAACATCACCTTTCCAATGGGATCCGGAAGGGCCATAAGCTGCCGGATCCCTTCGGTCACTGCCTCAAGTTTTCCTTCGTCGAATTTCAGACGTTTGTATACTGCATCGGAGATGCCGTTTTCCTTTGCCCGATCCAGATCCATATGATTGGCTGCAAAGATCTCGTCTTTGTGTGCCTGCAGTGCTTCTCCCACCATCTGAAGTGCCTTGCAGCGCTGCTCATTGGAGGTGGCTGCAAGCTTCGGAGAAGCCAGTTTCATTTTGTGTGCCTGTTCTCTGATATCCACAGTAATTTCCTCATGTTGGTTTTTTCTGATTTCAATTACCTATTTTAGCACAGCAAAGTGCCTTTTGAAAAATATAGAATTGTGTAAAAAAGAAGCATGTCCTCTTTTCAAAAAAGAACATGCTTGCATCATAGGTTCTGTGCCGACTGTTTCACCTTCCGCAGGGCAAAATCCAGCGGCTTAAAAAGCACCAGACATAAGATGAAATTACTGATCCCGTGAAGGATATCGTATGGGATCCCTGCCACCCA
>JAIKYN010000307.1 GCA_024683155.1 Lachnospiraceae bacterium
GTAATTGTATCACAATACCCTTATAAAATCCTTAATTTTGGCTGAATTCTCATAGTAAATATGCTACAATACATCCGTATTGAGGTATCATACGAATGTAACTTAACAGATGCATTCGGATACATATGGAGGAACTATGGAACAACTTGCGATCTTTGGGGGAACCCCCATTCGAAAAGAGCCTCTCTTTTACGGGAGACAAGATATAGATGATGCAGATATTGACGCAGTCGTGAATGTCCTTCGCAGTGATTATTTAACCTGCGGACCTAAGATCACCGAACTGGAAGAAAAGCTATGCAAAATCACCGGCGCAAAATATGCCGTAGCGGTCAGTAACGGAACAGCCGCCCTACATATTGCCGCCATGGCTGCAGGGATCGGTGAAGGGGACGAAGTGATCACCTCCCCCATAACCTTTGCCGCTTCCGCCAACTGCACCTTATATTGCGGCGGAAGGCCTGTATTTGCTGATATCGATCCGGAGACCTATAACATCGATCCGGCCGATATGGAGCGCAAGATCACCCCTGCCACCAAAGCAGTGGTTGCCGTGGATTTTACCGGCCAGGCAGTGGCTCATAAAGAGATTGAAGCCCTTTGTAAAAAGCATAACCTGATCTTTATCGAAGATGCAGCTCATGCCATCGGAACAAAGTATGACGGTAAGCCCGTGGGCTCTCTGGCTGATATGACCTGTTTCAGTTTCCATCCGGTAAAAACGGTTACCAGCGGAGAAGGCGGAGCCGTTACGACCAATGATGAGAACCTTTATAAGAAGCTGGTCCTTTATCGAAGTCACGGCATTACCCGGGATATGGCGCAGATGAGAAATCCCAGTGATAACCCCTGGTACAACGAACAGGTAACACTGGGCTATAATTACCGCCTTACCGATATTCAGGCAGCCCTTCTCATCAGCCAGCTGGATAAGCTTCCTGCTTTTTCCAAACGAAGAAGCGAACTGGTGGATTTTTATAATAAGGCTTTTTCCGATCTTCCGGAGATCATTATCCAGAAAGAGATACCGCAGTCCGATACAACCAGACACCTTTACATTCTCCAGCTGGATCCGGAAAAAGTAACCTGCTCCCGAAGAGAATTCTTTGATGCCATGGCCGCAGAAGGAATCCACTGCCAGGTTCATTATCTTCCGGTTTATCGCCACTCTTACTATGAAAAAGAGTTGGGCTATCCTAAGGGCTTATGCCCCAATGCCGAGACACTGTATGAACGGATCCTGAGCATTCCGCTGTTCTATAAGCTGTCCGGTCAGGATGCGCAGGATGTATCGGATGCAGTTCACAAGATCATCAATTATTATCGTAAATAATTTAAATGCCGCTTTCCGGGTTGTGTTCAGCCGGAAAGCGGCATTTTTTATTCTCTCATTTATTTTCGGAGCGCCCCGTCAGCAATTCTCCCAATAACATACAGGAAACCAGCAGCAATAACATATAACTGAAAAAGACCACTCTGGCCCCCGATGCATATACCGTCGGGCTGAATCCTATAAGAACACATTCCATTACCGCAGCAAACGCGTATAGCGTTACGATCATCGCTTTCAGCTTATCTTGCACCTGGTCATAGAGACTGAACAGGATCAACAGGATCCAGAAAATAAGGACTCCCAATGTAACATAATATTTTGTATCGTACAGGAGCCAGCTTGTATCATCCACCAGTCCGTTTACCAGCTTTTTTATAAAAAAACTTGCAAAAAGCAGTCCAAAGGACCATATCAACCGGATCTTCCCCGCTTTATACCCCAACAGCATAAGAAGGATCAGAATCGATAAAAAGATCACATGATCATTCTGAAACAATGTATAGGCACTGTGAAACAGCCCCATCATGAACTTATCACTGTTTCCCAGCATATCGAATCCGGGAAACCATTTTAATTGCTCTGCCGTGCTGCGAAGATCGTTTCCGGGGGCAACAAATTGAACAATGGAATGAAGCATTCCCCATATAAAAAGGGCTGCATATTCCCATCGCATTTTCTTTTGACCGATCAAAACTCCCATACAGACTGCCGCGGACGCCAGAAACAAAACAGCGGTTTGCTCCATGTATGGGCAGATCGCTAACCCAATAACCGCCAAAATAACCTCCGGTTTACCGATCTTTTCTGACTGGAGTGCGGAATAAAAAGGAAGCATTCCCATGAAATAGGCAAGGAGTGGCAACGGATAAAAAAAGAACCCCGTATACCAGAGAATGGAAGAATGAAATAACGTGACCGACATCAGCATTAGCAGGATCGATGCCATCGCATTCACGAGAAAGATCGATTTATCTTTCCGGATCCCCATTATAAGGCAAGCCGTCCGAACCATATAATATACCAGCAATACACAGAGCGCAGACAGAAGAACCCTGACCACAGACAGCGGTAAGCGAAGGATCAGGTTTGCGATGGCCAGTATGACGACGCGGCCACCCCAGCTGCTGTACATAACCTTCATAGCTTCCGATAATGATCCGTAGGTAATATGGGCATCCCGAAAAACAAGATCATCCCCCGGTTGCAGGTCCATTCCGTAAAACCGGGCAATCATATAGATAAACAGGCATATAAGCGGACTATATTTGTAAAGAACTTTGATTTTTTGTTTCAATGAAGGCATAGTTGACCACCTTGTCGAGCAACGACTGCATTCTCCGGATCAAGAACATTTACCCTATAAGTGAGTGCATACGGATCCAATGCATATTTTTGAACCGTTTTCTTATTCAGATACGCGATCCATTCATTTTTCCCTTTCATGTAAATGGGAAGTGATACGCCTTTTTCCTCATCCAAAGGAAGGGTCATGGTCAGCTTTCTGTAGGGATCACAGCCCTCCCCTAACACAAAATTCCAATACGCATAGGATGGTTCCTCGGAGGATATGGTTCCGGAAATAATATAGCAGTCCTTGTTCTCTGTCATCGTAGCTTCAATTCCCGGGTCCTGATCTGCTTCCAAATGTTCCGGGCCTTCCGGCGATACAAGAACCGTTCTTGTCGTAGATATATAAAATATCGCGATAAGCAGCAAGGAAATAACTCCTGCAAGCCCGGTAACCAGAATATATTTTATGTTTTCTTTTTTGATTTTATTATCGCCCATTTATATTCACAACAATATAAGAATCAGTTTCCAGGATCCCTTTTTCTCCCGGCCAGGGCGGAATGGGACGGGCATTGGTCTCTTCTATGGCGGCAGCCACCGTATCCACATCTCCCTGCACCAGATCATATCCAAGCAGCTTCATAAAATTGTGCAGTTCCACATCACCGTCTCCAAACGAGCTAAGTGCCCAGGCCAATGTGGAAGATGCCGCTGATTGACCATACTTATAGCCATCATCATTCATATAAGGTTCCAGGATCACAGGATCGATCATTCGATCTGCAAACCACTTAAAAACAGCATATTCACGGGAATCATAGCTCGCCTGAGATTGTCGTATCACTTCGGTGGGATTTTCCCGCATCCCTATGAATACCACCGGCTTGGTCAGGTCATATTCTGCTTTCAGATCATTATAAATGGCATCGCAGACTTTTGTATCGTCCAGGTATTTCAGATAATCCAGATAATACCAACGATTACTGTCAAAACTCTGGGTGTAGATGATCATCCCCAGCATGACTGTAACGATCACCTGCAAGATGCTTGCCAATCGAACCTTCCAAGCGGAAGCCCCTGCCGTCTGTATACGATAGTTCCGATCCCCCAGCATCTGCAGCAGAATTCCTCCGAAAAGTCCCACCATAACAGGAATATACTGACAGGAACGGTACAACGGAACCTTCCCGGTAACCAGTACCAGTGTCCAGGGCATACATTCCAGGAACAACATGGTAAAAAATACTTTCAGATCCTTCTTACGA
>JAIKYN010000314.1 GCA_024683155.1 Lachnospiraceae bacterium
GTCTTCATCTCCGGCCATAACAGGTTGTGGCGTCTTTCATACTCTGCTTCCTGTCCGGGAAACAGCTTCATCTTGAAACCTTTACGAATCATACTCTCTCCTTTAAACTCGTTTGGATGTTACATTCTTCTCGTACTCTTCTGCTTCCTTTACCCAGTCCATCCCTACGGGAACGCCGCAAGCTTCACAATATGCATCCCATACCTCGCCGAAGGGGAAGGTCTTTAATTCTTCCTGTACGGACAAAAGTCTGGTGAACTGGCAGGTATCCTGCAGCTTCTTTAACTCTGCGTGAGGGGTAAGAAGGGCATTTAACAGTGCCTTCTCAACGTTACGAAGTCCGATGGTCCATGCAGATACGCGGTTGATGCTGGCATCAAAGTAATCCGTTGCGATAAATACACGGTCTAACGCATCGTTTCTTACGATCTCGTTGGCAATCTCCTTCGTCTCGTCGTCATAACGAACTACATGATCGGAATCCCAACGTACGGGACGGGTGATATGCAGTGCAATGTGCTTGTTAAACAGCAGCATGGAAGGAATCTTGTCGGATACTACTTCCGTAGGATGATAGTGGCCGTTGTCCATCAGACTGATAACACCGCGGCTTGCTGCATAATTTACGGTAAACTCGCTGCTTCCTACGGTATAAGATTCCATACCGATACCAAATACCTTGGACTCCAATGTAACAAATACCTTGGTCTTGTCATAAGGAATCGCCAGGATCTGATCCAGGGAATCCGCAAAACGTGCTCTGGGTCCTAAGCGATCTGCAGGAACATCCTTATATCCGTCCGGGATCCAGATGTTCATAACGCAAGGAATGCCGGTTTCTTCCGCAAAATACTGGGAGATCTCGATACAGCGCTTGCCGTGCTCGATCCAGAACTTACGGATCTCATCGTCCGGGCTGGAAAGGGTCAGGTTATCCTTTACATTCTTGTGAGAGAAGAACGTAGGGTTAAAATCGATACCGATGTGTCTTTCTTTGGCATATTCTACCCACTTCTTGAAATGCTTGGGCTCGATCTTGTCACGATCTACCCATTCGCCCTTTTCAAAGATGGCATAGGATGCATGAAGGTTGATCTTGTGTGCTCCGGGGGTTAACTTGAACACTTCGTCCATGTCTGCCATTAACTCTTCGGGAGTACGTGCCTTGCCGGGATAATTACCGGTTGCCTGGATACCGCCGGTCAAAGGGCCGTCCTGATCAAATCCGGTTACATCATCTCCCTGCCAGCAGTGCATGGAAACGGTGACCTTCTTTAAGGTTTCGATTGCTTTGTCTGTGTCTACACCGATTGCGGCATATTTTGCTTTTGCTGCTTCATAACTACTTGCCATTGTGATCCTCCTGTTTTTCTGATGCTTTCTTCTTATTGATTTGCTGTGTATTTACTTTATTTCCGGGTTATGTACTGCTTGTTCCGTTACTTCTTGATGTCCTGTTACCTTATTTCTCGGGGTTCATGCTTCTTTTCCCGATCTTTTTACCCTTCCGGATCAAACTTCTTTACTCCAAAGGACCGGAAAATACATTCCCGGGCTTCTTTCAGATCTGCGAACACGCCGTCCTTTATCATCTGCGCCGTCAGGTTTCCGATGGCCGTTGCTTCACCGGGGCCGGCATATACCGTGCGTCCGGATTTCTCTGCGGTCAGCTTATTTAAGTATTCCGCATTGGAGCCACCTCCCACGATATGGATGCTATCGTAATGCTTTCCGGTAATACCTTCGATCTCTTTGACGGTGTCACGGTAACTTTCGGCCAACGACTGATAGATCACGGTTGCCACTTCTCCGATGGATTCCGGAACCTGCTGCCCGGTTTTCCTTGCATACTCCTTGATGGCCTCCGTCATATTCTCCGGTGCCAGGAAAGATGCATCATTTACATCCACACGGGTAGGAAATGCCTTGCATTCTTCCGCCATATCACACAACTGAGCAAAAGAATAGGCATCCTGTAATTCATGACGAACCGACTGGATCATCCATAGTCCCATAATATTTTTCAGGAAACGGAACCGGTAATCGTATCCGCCTTCATTGGTCAGATTCGCCTTCATACTGTCCGCTGTGCAGATGGCTTCCGGATTCTCCACACCCATAAGAGACCAGGTGCCGGAGCTGATATACAGCACATTTTCCTCGGTAGAGGGAACCGCCATTACTGCCGACCCGGTATCATGGGTCGCAGGAAGCACGACGTTACACCGGAAACCAACTTCCTTTACGATCTCTTCCTGTAAAGGTCCCACTACCGTGCCCGGCATGGACAGCGGCAGAAACATCCCTTCCTCATAGCCAAGCATACGGATCAGGTTTTTATCCCACTGTTTTGTCCTGGGATCTACCAGCTGGGTGGATGTGGCATTGGTATATTCAGATACTTGATTGCCGGTGAGCAGATAGTGGAAATAATCCGGCAGCATCAAAAAGGTCCGTGCCTTTTTCATCTTCTCCGGTTCCAGCTGATAATCTGCCATCAGCTGATAGATCGTATTAAAGATCTGTTTCTGAATGCCGGTGCGTCCATATAATTCCGCCTGGGGAAGGATGTCATAAACTTTCCGGTCCATCCCTTCGGTTCTGGAATCCCGATATCCATAGGTATCTCCTACGGCATTTCCTTCTTCATCCAGAAGCACGTAATCAACGGCCCAGGTATCAATGCCCATGCTTACCGGGATCTTGCCCAGCTCCTTGCATTTCTTCATACCGGCTTTTATCTCGGCAAATAATTTGCCGGTGTTCCAATACAAATGACCATCCCGATTCTCCATACCGTTCTCGAACCGGTAGATCTCTTCCAGCTTCATAACACCATCTTCCATGCTGCAAAGCATGTGACGTCCGCTGGATGCCCCAATATCTACTGCAAGATAATAGTTCATTGCGTTATCCTCCACTGTCTTTATTATAGGCATAGGTTTTCCACCTTTTTAAGGACGTGGTTTGTTTAATTCACCGACCTTATTTGCACATCCCGGCAAAACGCAAAAAAAGAGCGAAAGCACACAGCTTCCGCTCTTTCAGCATTCTTTGGATTTAATTTACGATCCGCCGTACGGTCAAAATCGAACGATAGGTTGCCTTGCTGATCTTGATACCGGTCTTAACGGAACTTGCATGGACGATATAACCGCCACCTAAGTACAGCGCCACATGTCCTTCATAGCAAATGATATCGCCCGGCTGTGCCGATGCATAATCCACACCGGTTCCTGCCGTACGCATCTGATAACTGGTACGGGGAAGGGAATAGCCGAAGTCGGAATAGATCCGGTAGATAAACCCGGAACAGTCCGCTCCGTTGGTCAGGCTGGTCCCGCCCAATACGTAAGGATTTCCGATGTACTGACAACCGTACAGGGCGATCTTCTTTCCCAGCTCACTTCCGTTTGCATTATTTATGACAGAAGTGTCAAATGCTGTTACCGTATAATTTCCGGAAGCAGCCTGCTGCCGTTTCTTCGCGGCTTCCGCTTCTGCTTCCAGTTTCTTGATCTTTGCGGCTTCTTCCTTGATCCGGGCAGAGTAAGCTGCTGCCTGCTGTTTTGCCTGGGCGATCTCTACATCGAAGTTACTGGATCTGGCCTTTTTATCGGCCAGAAGGATATCCAGCTGTCCTTTCTGTGCTTCCAGGTCTGCCATTTCCTGTTCCAGCTGTGCTTCCTGTTCCTGAAGCTCTGCTTCTTCCGTTTCCAGATTCGCTTTCAGCTGTGCGATCAGTTCCTTCTGCTGCCGGAACGCTTCCAGCTGCTGCCGGTCATATTCATAGATATCCTCTATGTAATCGGCTTTATTCAGCATATCGCTGATATCTTTGGAGGCCAGGAGCAGATCCACATAGGTGCTGTCTCCGGTTTCATACATGAAACGGATTCGCTCCTTCATGGCTTCATACTGTTCCTTCTCAATGCGAAGGGCTTCTTCATATTCCCCTTCCGCTTCCTTGATCTCACCTTGTTTGACCGTGATGTTTGCCTTGCTTTCCTCAATCTGACTTTCCAGCACATCTATACTGGTCATCATATTGATCAGCTCCGCATCCAGATCGGCGATCTCTTCCTCCAGAAGATCCTGCTGATCCTGCATGGAATCGATCTGTTCGGTCACTTCATTCAGTTTGGCTTCGTCTTCCTTCTGCTTTTGCTTTAACTCCGATATGGTATCTGCCTTGGCGTAAAATACGCTGGAGCCTACCATGGTTATCAGGAGGGATGCAGCAAGCAGGCGGCGGATCTTCTTCAGGATCATTCCAAACCTCTTTTGCTTTATAGTATGCCGGGACGCCATACGGAGCCTGACATTTCCCTGCTTCTTACAGCTCGCAGTTGTTAACGGTACGAGGGAAGGGCAGTACGTCACGGATGTTACCCATGCCGGTCAGATACATAACACAACGTTCAAAACCAAGTCCGAAGCCTGCATGACGAACGGAACCATACTTTCTCAGATCCAGATAGAACTGATACTCGCTCTTCTCAAGGCCCATCTCATCCATCCGCTTCTCCAGCAGTTCCAGATCGTCTTCACGCTGGCTTCCGCCGATGATCTCGCCGATTCCGGGAACCAGGCAGTCCATTGCCG
The DNA here is from genome assembly GCA_024683155.1 of Lachnospiraceae bacterium. Classification (GTDB taxonomy): domain Bacteria; phylum Bacillota; class Clostridia; order Lachnospirales; family Lachnospiraceae; genus JAILDL01. The sequence goes on from JAIKYN010000314.1 coordinate 4,606, forward strand.
CAACGGTCTTGCCGTCTTCGTTCAGCTTCATGTAGAATGCCTTGATCTCCTTGGGATAATCGGTTACGAATACCGGACGCTTGAATTCCTTCTCTGTAAGGAAACGCTCGTGCTCGGTCTGAAGGTCGCTGCCCCAGTGTACTTTATAATCAAATTCATCGTTATGCTTCTCTAAGATGGCAACGGCATCGGTATAGGTAATACGGCCGAAGTCGGAGTTTGCCACATGCTTCAGACGCTCGATCAGGCCCTTATCCACAAACTGGTTGAAGAATTCCATCTCTGCGGGAGCATGCTCCAGTACATAGTTGATGACAAACTTCAGCATATCCTCTGCCAGTGCCATATCATCCTGGAGATCTGCAAAAGCGATCTCCGGCTCGATCATCCAGAACTCAGCCGCATGACGGGTGGTGTTGGAATTCTCGGCACGGAAGGTAGGGCCAAAGGTGTATACGTTCTTAAATGCAAAAGCATAGGTTTCTACGTTCAGCTGGCCGCTTACGGTAAGACTGGTATGCTTACCGAAGAAGTCCTGACTGTAATCCACCTTGCCGTCCTCTCCCTTGGGAGGGTTCTCCAGATCCAGGGTCGTTACCTGGAACATCTCACCTGCACCTTCGCAGTCACTGGAGGTGATCAGGGGTGTATGTACATATACGAATCCACGATCCATGAAGAAGGTGTGGATGGCATAGGCGATCAGGCTTCTTACGCGGAATACGGCTTCAAAGGTGTTGGTACGTGCTCTTAAATGAGGCACGGTACGCAGGTATTCCATGGTATGGCGTTTCGGCTGGATGGGATAGTCTTCGGTGGAAGGTCCTTCCACACAGATCTCGGTTGCCTGGATCTCGAAAGGCTGCTGTGCCTGAGGAGTCGCTACCAGAGTTCCCTTAACCACTAACGCTGCACCGATGTTCTGCTTGCTGATGGTGTCATAGCCAGGTAGCTCGTCGGAATATACCACCTGCAGGGGTTTGAAGTAGGTACCGTCATTTAATACGAAGAAACCAACATTCTTGGATACACGCTTATTGCGTACCCAGCCGCCTACGGTGATCTCCTTGCCGATGTAAGCATCGGCATCTGTAAACAATGATCTGATGTCTGTTAATTCCATAATCTCCTCGTTTCCTTATCCACAGTGTGCCTTACATTTCCATAAGGCCGGATAAATCTTCTATCGTTATCACTCGTTGGTGATCGTTACAACTCCCATAAGATAATCATACACCTTGGTGTACATGATATTCTCCCGGGTCAGTTCCCGGTCCTGGGCTTCCAGGAATTCTTCCGAATTCTGAAAATCATCGGAAGATTCCACAAAGGCTTCGATGCTCTCGTCCAGATCCGCATCCTCTACATTCAGGCCTTCCGCATTGGCGATCGCCTGCAGCACAAGTCCTTCCTTGGCGCAGCTTACAGCCGCTTCATGGAATACGGAATCGGTATCGGTAATGTTATAGTAAGAAGACATGTATTCGGCAAATTCCATGCCTGCTTCGTCTGCTTCCTTCTGATAGGTCTCCCGCAGAGGTGCCTCAAAACGGGCAATGAGATCATCGGACAGCTCCTTAAAGGTGGTGCCGCTGACCAGCTGATCCGCAAGGGCCTCTCTTACATCGGATTCGTAGATATAATCTGCATATTCATTCAGGAAACTGTTCACCAGTTCCCGATATTCCGCTACCGTTGTCACATCCTCATCCAGGGTTGCCACCAGTTCGTCGGTAAGCTCTCCCAGAATGCCATTCACGGTAACCGTAAATACCACTTCCTTTCCGGCCAGATCGGAAGCCTGATAATTCTCCGGGAAGGTAAGATTTAAGTCCACGGTTTCTCCCACTGCTACGCCCACCAGGCCGGATTCAAATCCATCGATGAATTGTCCTGAGCCGATGGTGAGATACTGATCCGTTGCGGTTCCGCCATCAAATGCCACGCCATCCAGATACCCTGCATAATCAATGTTTACTACATCGCCTTCCTTCACGGTTCCTTCGGTAACTAAGGCACTGTTTTTCTTTAATACGTCCTGAATGTAATAATCTACCGTGCTTTCGGTCACTTCATTTCTCGCCGCTACGGAAACGGAGAGATTCTTGTAATCCACTAACTGATCAATGTATTTATCGGTCTTGATCGCTTTCAGGTCCAGCGCATCAGACCCGCTCCCGCAAGCCGCCAGAGAAATACATGCCATGGCAGCCAGTGCCAGAGAGATGATTTTCTTTTTCATAATAGCCCATTCTTTCCTATGTATATTTAATTTATTGATTTTACCACAAAAATGGCTTATTGCCTATTGAAAAAAACAATGTTAGAATACTTCTCGTACCGCATGTTTTTAGGAGGTTTTTGATTTGAGTCCTGTACTTATCACTTTAATCGTAATCGTAGCAGTCCTTGCTGTAGCCGTAATCGTACTGATGATCCTTGGTAAGAGAGCCGAGAAGAAGCAGGCTGAGCAGCAGGAGCAAATTGACGCAAACAAGCAGACCATTTCCATGCTGATCATAGATAAAAAGCGTATGAAGCTGAAGGAAGCAGGCCTTCCTCAGATGGTCATCGACCAGACACCCAAGCTTTTAAGAGGCTCCAAGCTTCCCATTGTAAAAGCAAAGGTTGGTCCCCAGATCATGTCCTTTGTCTGTGACGAGAAGATCTTTGCCAATGTTCCCGTCAAGAAGGAAGTAAAGGCAACCGTCAGCGGAATTTACATTACCGACGTGAAGGGTCTTCACGGCAAGAACCAGGCGGCTCCCGAGAAAAAGAAGGGTGCCTGGGCCAGTGCTTTGGAAGCTGCCCGCAAGAAACTGGGTGCCACCAGCGTTAAATAATGAAACCATAACAAAAACCGTTGCCGGCTCGGCAACGGTTTTTCTTTGCAATATACCATGCAGTTCTTTATCAGTATTCTTTTTGATCGTTTTTTCTAATATATCCCCGGCTCATCCCTCAAAAAATGCTTCCCTGGGTTTGATATCCACGGTGATCTTGCAATCTGCCAGATGCTCATAATTCGCTTCCAGTGCATAATCCACATTCAGCGTGATATGATCCTTTTCTTCTGTCAGTTCGATGTTATCCGTATCAATACCGATCATCACATTCCCGAAGGGCGTCTGGTAACTGGTCAGGTTGCTTTTTTCTTCTTCAAAGATCATGTGGACATTAATGAGACCTCGCTTGGTCAGATCCAGCAGGTCTTCGGAAAACTTCATGATATTGTGGGTGGGCTTGTCAAAGCCCTCGGTAAGTTCATCGTACACCAGATAGTGGTGTCCGTTTTTCTTATAATAGCTGGCCGGGGAAATGGTCTCCAGGCTGTCCTCGTTATTTACTTCACTCATCTGAAGCCCGCGAACAGATACCAGTACATCTTTCGTCATATTACAATTCCTTAATAATTCTCAATGTTGATCACCTGTGCCGACAAAATACCGTATTTCAGCACAGAGTTAGCAAATACTTCAAAGCCCTGGGCATCATCGCTGACATAGAAACGATGCTTGTTGCTTCCCAGCCTGGGTCGTTCTTTGCTTTCAATGCCATACTGTGAAAGCAACGCCTTTAATTCCAGTGCGGTCTCATAAGCCGGATTTACCAGGGTAACGCCCTCTCCTACGGTTCGGGCAATGGTTGATCGGATCAGGGGATAATGAGTACATCCCAGCACCAGCGTATCGATGCCGCGGTCCATCAGTTCCGACAGATAGCGCGCTGCGATCTCGTCGGTTACCGGATCCTCCAGCAGTCCGTTCTCCACCAGAGGAACAAACAGGGGACATGCTTTTCCCAGTACTTCCGCATTGGGGTCGATCTTCTTTAAATAAGTAGCATAGATATTACTCTCAATGGTAGCCTTGGTTGCGATCACGCCGATCTTGCCGTTACGGGTCGCCTGGGAAGCCGCCTTTACACCGGGCTTAACCACACCGATGATAGGAACGTTTACTTCCTTCTCGATCTCATCCAGTGCAACGGCGCTGACGGTATTGCAAGCCACCACAATAGCTTTCACCTTCTGACTTTCCAGAAAACGAACGATCTGCCGGGTGTAACGCAGGACCGTATCTTTCGACTTGGTTCCGTAAGGAACACGTGCCGTATCACCAAAATATAATAAACTTTCATTGGGAATCTGCCGAATGATCTCCCGGACCACCGTCAGACCTCCCACTCCGGAATCGAATACTCCAATGGGAGCTTCCGGATCCAGATCCTCATACTTTATCAAAATTCGCCTCCAAAGCCAAAGCCGCTGGTACGATGCAGCTGCTGCATAATGGATTTCTCCTGATTATCGATATGTTCGCGTGCCACCTTGGCAGCGTCCTGCTTATTGCCTTTTTCAATGTATTCACACATCCTGCGATGCTCTTCCACCAGCTTCTCATAGGAAGAAGTATCTTTCAGATATTCGAAACGGTAGCGGTACATCTGTTCCGCCATCTGGGTGACCACTTCGATCAGTCGCTGATTTCCGGTAGCCCGGACGATGATCTCATGAAATGCCACATCGGTCCTTGCCAGTTCCCGAATATCTCCGCCTTTAATGGCTTCCTCAAAGGCTACTCTGGCGTCGTTAAGTGCTTTCTTATCGCCGTCCTTGATCCTCTCACAGGCCAGTTCGATACTCATGGCATCCAAACCTCTGCGGACTTCCAGGACGTCTCGCAGTCCCTGTTCCGTGATCTGCGCTACCTCCGCGCCTTTACGCGGCGTCATGATCACCAGCCCTTCCTGCTCCAGCTTATGGATCGCTTCCCGTACCGGCGTACGGCTGACGCCCAGTCGCTCCGCCAGATGGATCTCCATAAGACGTTCTCCGGGCTGCATATCGCCTACCAGGATCGCCTGTCTGATTTTGTGATAAACCATGTCCCTGAGGGGAAGTGCATCTTCCACTATGGTTCCGGTCGGTTGTAATGTTTCTGTCAATTGTTTACCCCACTTTATCTCACAGGTTCGGTCAGGATCACCGTGTCCGTCAGTTTCTCTTCCCGGATCTGTGCTGCGGCCTTCTTTGCCGCCTCAGCCGATGAGAACAATCCAAAGACAGTAGGACCGCTGCCGCTCATCAGTGCGCCGTCAGCTCCCTGCTCCTTCATGATCTCTTTTATGCGCCCGATCACCGGATGCATGGGTATGGTAACCTCTTCCAGTACATTCTGCAATCTGGCAGCAATGCCCGGATAATCTTCTTTTTCCAGTGCCTGTATCATACCTTGCGTATCCGGATGATCCTTCGGACAGACTGCATCCAGCTTCTGATATACTTCCTTCGTGGAAACGAAAGCCTCCGGTCTGGCCAGCAGGATCACTCCGCCTTCCGGAAGTCTCAAGGAAGGAAGGGGCCGAAGCTCTTCGCCGATCCCTTCTGCCAGCATGGTACCTCCCATGATGCAGAACGGAACGTCTGCCCCCAGTTTTAATCCGATCTCACATAACTGCTGCGTCGAAAGACCCAGCCCGAATAATTCATTGCATCCAAGCAGTACAGCTGCGGCATCAGTGCTGCCCCCGGCCATTCCTGCCGCAATGGGTATATGCTTTTCTATTTCGATGGAAACACCTGACACCCTCAGTGCCTGTGCTGCCCGATAAGCGATATTACTTTCATCTCCCGGCAAGTCACAACCCTTCATTTGCAGATGGATCCCGGGGGCCGTGCTTTTACAAAGCCGTACTTCATCTCCCAGCGCCACGGATTGCATCACCATACATACCAGGTGATATCCATCCTGTCTTGTCCCGGTCACATCCAATGTGAGATTGATCTTGCCGTTTGCATGCCTGATAACTTCTGTACACATACTCAAACAATACCATATTTTAAGAAAAAAGTCAGTTGCCTATTAAGTCTGCAACCCATGAAACCGATATACCTTTTACAAGGAGGTGCGTTACTATGAGTGTAAATGGAATTACCGGCAATACTCTCGCCGATGTCTATGCTTCTTATACTGCTACATCCAAAAACGGCGAGAAAAATGCCAAAGTTGCAGAAGAGCCTGGCTCTTCTACCTCTGCGGCAGCTGTCTACGAACCCTCCGAAAATACTTCCACTGCAGAAAAAGCCAAGGGTGCCAACGCAGCCTTAGCTGCACAACTGAAAGCCGATCAGGAAAATCGCATCAACCAGTTGAAAGATCTGGTTGCGCAGATGATGAACAAGCAGGCAGGCACAGCCGGTTTGGCAGATGATATGTGGAAATTCCTGGCCAAGGGAGACTTCGAAGTTGATGAAGAAACCCGTGCAAAGGCACAGGAGGATATTTCGGAAGACGGCTACTGGGGCGTTAAGGAAACTTCCAATCGTATCCTGGATTTCGCCGTGGCGCTTGCAGGCACAGATACCGATGCCCTTGAAAAGATGCGGGATGCCTTTGAGAAAGGCTTCGCTCAGGCAGAAGAGACCTGGGGAGGAGAACTTCCCGAGATCTGTCAGCAAACTTATAGCGCGGTCCTTCAGAAATTCGATGAACTTCTGAATCAGAACGGAACCCAAGCTGCTTCGGCAGATGCGGATCCCACTCAGACCGTACAGTAGACATTCATAATGACCACAGAAAGGGAGCAGTATCCTATTCGGATACTGCTCCTATTATTGTGCGTATATCATCGATCTGATATTGCTTCATATAAGTTTCGATGCCCTCTGCCACATCCACCGTAGCATGGGGATTTACAAAATTCATGGCGCCCACAGCCACTGCGCTGGCGCCTGCCAGCATGAATTCAATGGCATCTTCTCCCGTGGCGATGCCTCCCATACCGATCACCGGGATCTTCACTGCATGAGAAGCCTGATAGACCATACGTACCGCCACCGGTTTAATGGCAGGGCCGGACATCCCTCCGGTTTTATTGGCCAAAACGAATTTCCTGCGATGAATATCGATCTTCATGCCGGTTATGGTATTGATCAAAGAAATGGCATCGCTTCCTGCCGCTTCCGCCGCCCGGGCCATTTCCGTGATATCCGTAACGTTAGGGCTAAGCTTCATAATAATGGGTTTTTGCGATACCTTACGGATCCTGGAGGTAATATCAAACAACGAATCTGCTTTCTGCCCGAAAGCAATGGCACCCTCCTTTACATTGGGACAGGATACGTTGATCTCCAGCATATCCGCACTACTATCCTGCAAGCGTTCTACCACTTCCAGATAATCTTCCACGGTCTTGCCGCAAACATTCACGATCTTCACCGTATCGTACTGATCCAGGAACGGCAGATCCCGCTCCATAAATACATCTATACCCGGATTCTGCAATCCGATGGCATTTAACATGCCTCCGTATACTTCTGCCACTCTCGGGGTAGGATTGCCCTTCCAGGGCACATTGGATACTCCCTTGGTGACTACAGCTCCCAGCCGGTTTAAATCTACAAAATCCGAATATTCCATTCCGGATCCAAAGGTCCCGGATGCAGTCATTACCGGATTCTTAAGGGTTACACCTGCAATCGTTACACTGGTATTCATCCGATCTCTACCTCCCTTGCTTCAAATACAGGCCCTTCCGTACAGACTCTTGCAAGATTTACATGGGAATGATGGTCTTCTTTGGTAGTGGTACAGACACATCCCAGACAAGCACCTACTCCGCAAGCCATTCGCTCCTCCAATGACAAATAGGCAAGGATATTTTCATCCACTGCATAATGCTTGATGGCTCGTAACATAGGCATAGGACCGCATGAGAAAATAATTCCTGATTTAATTTTCTCAGCCTTCAAGGCATCCATCACATTGCCTTTAATCCCCACAGATCCGTCTTCTGTGGCAATGACCAGGTTTGCGCACTGCCGGAATTCTTCTTCCAAAAACAGGTTGTTGTCCCGGTATCCCATGACAGCTGTTACGGTTTTCCCTTTTCCTTTCAGGTACTGCGCAAGTCCTAAAAGCGGAGGCACTCCGATCCCGCCGCCCAGCAGAACAATATCCTCTGCATGATCCAATGCATCTCCTGCTGCTGCCGCATATCCGTTGCCCAGGATTCCCAGCAGCCGAATGGGATCTCCTGCTTTCTTATGAGAAATGGTTTCCGTGCCCTTCCCTGCCGTACGATATACGATCCGAATAGCATCCTCCCGATATTCACAGATACTGATGGGTCTGGGAAGCAACATGGAAGGATCATCGGTATATACCGAAACAAACTGTCCCGGACTTGCATCCTTTCCATGCTCTGTCCGGATCCACATACTATAAATGGATGGTGAAATTTTGGAATGTTCTGTGATCTCACCTAGAATTTCGCTCTTTTTTAACACGTTATGCCTCCATTGTTCTGACATATGCAACTTTTCCGTCACAAATTGTACATTCAACCTCTCCAAATAGAGGAATTCTTGCAAAAGGTGTGTTCTGAGACCTGGATCGGAAGGAGTAATAGGTCTTCCTTGCTTCAGGGTCGAAAAGCACCACATCTGCGGGGCCTCCCTCTCTAATAAAACCTGCATTTAATTTATAAACCTTCGCAGGGGTATAACAAAGTCGTTCCAGCAACGTCATCAGATCGATAACGCCCGGCTTCACCAGATGAGTGATCGCCAGTGAAAATGCGGTTTCCAGCCCAATGATCCCACTGGGTGCCTTTCCGAATTCCACCGCTTTTTCTTCTTTGGAATGGGGTGCATGGTCCGTTGCGATCATATCCAGCGTCCCGTCTGCGATCCCTGCAAGGATCGCCTGCCGGTCTTCTTCGGTACGAAGAGGCGGATTCATCTTTGCATTGGTTCCATAGGTAAGAACTGCCTCCTCCGTAAGGGAGAAATGGTGAGGGGTCGCTTCTCCGTGGATCTGCGGATACTTCTTTTTTGCTTCCCGGATCAGGTCTACCGTCTCTTTGGCGGACACATGCTGCACATCCAGGATCGCTCCGGTCTTAATGGCTATGGCAATATCACGCTTTACCATAACAGCTTCCGCCATACGGTCTGCACCGCCAAGCCCCAGCTGCTCCGATATCTTTCCGCGATTAATGCCGCTTAAGGTAATATAGGCAGGATCTTCTTCATGAAGGCTCACGGGAACCTGCAACGCCGCCGCATCCTTCATGGCTTTTTCCAGGAGTGCCGCATCCATAAGAGATTTTCCGTCATCCGTAAACCCTACGGCTCCTGCATCATATAATGCAGAAAAATCTGTCTGTTCTTTCCCGTCCATGTTTTTGGTCACATTAGCACAGGAATAAATATGGATTCCCGTTTGTTTTCCTTTATTCAATACATACTCCAGCGTTTCTACACGGTCCACCGTAGGCTTTGTATTGGCCATGAGCACAATGCTGGTATATCCCCCGGCCGCCGCTGCTTCCGCTCCTGTTAGGATATCTTCCTTATGGGTGAATCCGGGATCCCTGAAATGAGAATGCACATCTACAAATCCCGGTGCTGCTACCAGCCCTTTCCCCTGCATCTCCTGCAGAGAAGATTTCTCTATGTTTAATGCAGAAAGGTCATCTTCAGCCATTGCTCCGATCTTCAGGATCCTTCCGTCCCCCATTAACAGATCGGTTATTTCATCAAACTTGCTTTCCGGGTCCATTACACGGGCGCCACGGATCAGCAAAGCATTCCTTATAGGTTCCATGGGGTCAATTCCTCCAGTTTGTCGCTTGTGCTCCTAATTTGTCTCCGTTATAATTGGGTTGACATACTAGGAAAGGTTATAGGAACTATGATTCGTTTTATTTTAGAATTTTTATTTCTCTTTGTATACCTGCTCGTCAGCATTTTTGTATTACTTTTTTGTTTACTGGTGGGACTGTTTAACAAGAAAGCCTGCAATGTGATGATCTTCCGCTTCGTCACCTGGGGCTTTCGGTGTGTGACATTCTTCAGCGGTGTAAAGCTTACCGTGATCGGAGAAGAGAATATTCCTGATGACCGGCCGGTTCTTTTCATCGGCAATCACAGAAGTATCTTTGATATTGTCATCACCTATGGTCGCATGAAGCATCTTTGCGGTTTCGTTTCCAAAAAGGAAAACAAAAATCTGCCTGTCATTTCCCTGTTGATGCGTCATCTGTACTGTGAATTCCTGGATCGGGATGATATCCGCAACGGAATGCAGATGATCCTTAACTGTATCGATCATATCAAGAACGGTGTTTCCGTTTTCATCTATCCGGAAGGAACCCGGAACAAGACCAATGAACCCCTGATCGAGTATCATGCCGGCAGCTTTAAAATCGCTGAGAAATCCGGCTGCACCATTATCCCTGTAACGGTGAACCATACCGAAGAAATCTTTGAAAATCAATTCCCCCGTATCCGTCCCGCTCACGTAGTTCTGGAATACGGTGCTCCGGTAGAAACTGCTTCTCTTTCCAGAGATGAGAAGAAGCAGATTCCCGCAAAGGTAATGGATATCATTAAGGAAACCTACCTTCGCAATCAGGAGATCACCTTCGACTGATCCTACCGATTCATCTCGGCCTCTTTCATCTGGCCGATCACTTCCGATATCAAGGCGCAGGCCTGTGCGATCCGCATAGGTTTTGCGCCTATATTTATGGCATCTGTTTCCTGCACGGAAGAATCTCCTTCTCCGGCCATGAGACAGATGGCGCTTTCATTTCTCCCAAGCACATAATGAAGCTGATTCTCGATCACGGTGGCATATTCGTAATTGGGGATGGTGTAATTTACAATGACCATGGTCTGCATATCCTGAAGCATAGATTCCAGACCTTCTTCGTCCAGTCCGGTTTCCGTAAGGAAACGGGAGGACTGAATATTTCCTGCGATCTGCTCGGCACGGTTCATAAACCGTTTGGTAAGTTCACTGCAGATATCGATATTCACCTTACTCTTGGTAATGAGATAAAAATAGGAGCCATAGAGAAAAGAGCCTTCCAGCTCATCAGATAACATATGTTCTTCATATGCCTCCACGACTTTTCGATAGCTGTAGGTTCCGGTCGTACGGTACATTTGCGCTGCGGCCATGTAGTAATCCGAAGGATCCACTTCGTTCACATTCTTATTCAGATACTTCCAGGCGCGATTAGCCCCCTGAAGGCATCCTTTTGCAATATTATAATCATACTTCTGATATAAGTATCCAAAGCCGGCCATAACTGCAATAAAATATGCAGTGGCTTCGTAATCGGTTTCTTCTTTTATGAAAGCATAATCCTTTCCCGATGGCCGCTTAAGCACGCCTGCGCATACACCGCCGGTAGCTGTATCCTGTAATTTACTTAAAAAGCTGATCTGGGAAAGCATGTTTTGAAGAATAACAGGCGGTACAGAATCACTGCTGGAGGTGTTGCCGTTAAGGATCTCCACCGCCGAGGGATATAACTCATAGGCCATCATCAGCGTCAGTGCTGCCTTGCAGTTATCCACGGTTCCACGACGCTCTTTGTCGCCGGTGATCCACCCTCCGGAGGTCTCCTCGGAAGTATCCTGTCCTTCTTCAAATGCACTCAGCTTCTCATATACCCGTTTCAATAAATCATGGTAAGACTCGTTTCCCACGCGAAAGGAATAGGAGCTTCCCAGTTGATCATGATGCACAAAGAAAGTCCCGTCTTTCATGTAATCGGTAAAGTCGCCGTAATATATGGTCTTCCCGCTTTTCTCGTCTGTGCCTTTTTCTTCCAGTGCACCTACATAAACCGTTTCCCCGGTGGCTGCGTCGCACACTGTAAAATAAGGGGATACCTCATCTCCCAGAAAGATCGCCATCTTGGTACGATCCTGCAGATAGCCCTGCTGATCCACCAGGATACTGGGAACACTTTTGGGCACTGTGTATTCAATTACAGGGGATTCTTCCATACGATCGACACTGTCACTGTCTGCAGCTTCTTCCTCCCGGATCTGAGATTCAACCGTTTGCGAGCCGCAACCGGACAAGAGTCCGGTGATGAGCATCAGTATAAGAATAAGAGAAATATACTTTTTCAATAATTCGTACTCCCGTAACAAAAGCCGCCGAAGAGGTTCTCTCTCGGCGGCTTTAATTATAGCATAGTTCCTATTGCAGTGCGATATCCACGTGCTGTACGGTTCCCGTACCTCCGTTTTCCTTCAGATAAAAACCGGTTTTGCGAACCATTCCCAGGGTCCCGTTACTTCCCGTTTCCTTAAGGGAATGCTCCGACTCGATGGCCCCTGTATAAATAGCGCCTACTCCGGCTTGTGACAGGGTATATAACACATCTTTCCCGGATGCATCCTTTACCCACACCTTCAGCTTACTCCAGATCGCATCATCTTCATCGATGAATCCGTCTTTGTCTGTGTCATAAGCTGCCAGCTCTGCGAACCCGTTGCCGGTGGCAGCACCAAATAATTCCGAGCCATCATTGATCATTCCGTCCTCGTTCTTATCCAGCGCCAGGAAACCACTTCCTTCACATAATTTCGCGATCTTATCTTCCTCTCCATCCATATCCAGATCAAAATAAAAGCTTTGATCCGATAAAGAGGTAGCAGCCGTATCCAGATTGATCACCAGGGGATCCCACAGATTCACGTCCTGTACGATCTCCCTGTGGTAGGTAGCTTCATAATAGGTTTCAAAGCTTCGGCTCATGGTGAGATCCAGGTTAAAATCAATGGTCCTTCCATCTGCCGTCTGAACGGCCCCTCCGATCTGTACACTGGTCTCTTCCCGTTCATAATAGCCGGAAACCATGGTAAGATCCTCGGTATACGACATTCCCGATCCGCCTCCCGTATAGGAAGCATTGGCCACGGAAGCATCGTCCCCTCCATAGCTTACAGCTGCCGCATTTTCCCGGAAAAGCATCCGGAACAGAAATTCCAGACAGGCGGCACGGAATTCCTGATATGTGGTGATCCGCTTTTCCTGTAATCTGGCCTCGTTTACGTCAGAAGCAGCATTCATTTTGTTATGCCACTGTTCCAGCAGGCCCTCTGCATCCAAAGACAGGGCATCATTTTCCTCAGTCTCCTCTTCTGCTCCCGACAAGATTCTGGAGAAGGTCGTACCTCCTCGTTCATAAAGTTCTGCCGTTCCCGTGTTATTTTTCCGGAACTGCAATTGTTGTTCGAAGGAACTGCTTTGGTTTTCAGTTTCTTCGGCCGATCTGATTCCATCCCTGGCAGTCATCGTCGCAGCCTCTCCATAATAGGATGCTCTGGCATACGTCCGAACGGATTCCATTCCTACCGTTGCGGAATCAATACGCAAACCTTTCCCTCCTTTAAGAATTTTTCAGGATAAAAAAAGGATGGCTTGCAGATTTCTCTGCAGTCCATCCTTGGCTGTTCTCATCCTGTATAATCTATATCGGACAGAGCAGGTATTTTATTAATATGTCACCTTCCACAATTTTGTTAGAAAACCGGCTTGCTTTACGCCGGATCCGACTTACTTCACACAATTGTAGTTGATCAGACAACCATCCAGAATGATCTGACGCTCTTCATCCGTAAGATCACCAAGCGTTACCGTAAATTCTCTCAAAGATCCTGCAGCGGCATCCACGGTATACCCTTTGATCTCTGCCGCCTTCTCTTCCACTGCCTTGCGGATTCCGGGGAAGAACAGATAATCCAGGTTCTTAAAAGGTAATTCTCCTTCCGGGATCAGGAACGGCAACATACCCCAGTTGATCAGATTGGAACGATACCGCTTAGTCGCATATTCATTGGCAATATTTGCCCAGCCACCCAGAACCTTCTGGCAGCTTGCAGCCTGCTCTCTGGCAGAACCGTCACCGGGCTTTACAGCGAAAATAGTAGAACCAAATCCCGTATTATCCTTATCGGTATCAGGGAACTGTCCTTTGATGGCATTCATTACATCGTGAATGTCTTCTCTTACCTTGCAGGGATGTTCTCCTGCTTCTCTTGCCTTCTCCAGTGCCTGAATGGCTTTGGCTCTTCCAACATACTCGGGATCTTTCCGAGATAAGGTAAACTCTGCCAGTCCCAGAGGATTGGAACGATAAGAAGAAGTCTCACCGGAAGGGATCAGTTCATCCGTGGTGGTTACGGGATCATGGATCTCGGAAACTACCTGTAACAGCAGATTGTCTGTAAGCGCCACCATCTTGGGCCAATCTTTGATGTTAGGACCAAAGTGGATCTCTACGGAAGGATCTGCCACACCCTTGGAATCAAATACACGGTTAGCATAAATCTTGGAATCAAAATGATACGGGTATGCATGATACTCACCGTCAAATTCGGTTGCAGGCGTAAGGATACCCTTATTTGCTGCCGTAGCAGCAATACTTCTTGCATCCATCAGTGCTACGGAAGCCACCTGACCATTCTGCACCTTTGATCCTTCCCGGTTGGGGAAGTTGCGGGTAGAGTGACGGATACTGAATGCGTTATTTGCAGGTGTATCGCCGGCACCAAAACAAGGTCCGCAGAATGCAGTCTTTAATACTGCACCGGTTTCCATAATGGTCGCTGCTGCTCCGTTACGGACCAGTTCCATATAGATCGGCATGGATGCAGGATATACGCTTAAGGTAAATGCATCATTTCCAATAAAGCGTCCGTTCAAAATATCCGCAGCTGCGCAGATATTCTCAAATCCACCGCCGGCACAGCCTGCGATCACGCCCTGATCTACCATCAGCTTTCCATCCTTGATCTTATCTCTCAGATGGTATTCCACTGCGTCTCCAAAGGATACCTTGGCGCGCTCCTCGGTTTCATGAAGGATGTCTTCCAGATTCGCATTTACCTCTTCAATGGTATATGCATTGCTGGGATGGAACGGCATGGCGATCATGGGACGGATCTTGCTCAGATCCACAACTACTGCACCGTCATAATACGCCACTTTGCCGGGATGAAGCTCCTTAAAATCTTCGCTTCTTCCGTGGATATCGTAGAAGTTCTTCACTTCATCATCTGTTTCCCAGATGGAGGAGAGACAGGTGGTCTCTGTGGTCATTACGTCAATCCCGATACGGAAATCTGCAGACAGATTCTTAATACCGGGGCCAACGAATTCCATTACTTTATTCTTAACAAAGCCTTGTTTAAATACTGCTCCGATGATGGCTATCGCCACATCCTGCGGTCCTACACCGCGTACCGGCTCCCCTTCCAGATAAATGGCAACCACACCGGGCATTTTTACATCATAAGTCTGCCCCAACAGCTGTTTTACCAGCTCCGGTCCACCCTCTCCGATGGCCATGGTACCCAATGCGCCATAACGGGTATGGGAATCGGAACCCAGGATCATTCCACCACCGGTTGCCAGCATCTCTCTTGCAAACTGGTGAATGACTGCCTGATGAGGGGGTACATACACTCCGCCGTACTTCTTGGCGCAGGTCAGTCCGAATAAATGATCGTCTTCATTAATAGTTCCGCCTACTGCACAAAGTGAATTGTGGCAGTTGGTCAGCACGTAAGGCATGGGGAATCTGGTAAGCCCGGATGCTCTTGCCGTCTGAATGATACCTACAAAAGTAATATCATGAGAGGTCAGTTTGTCAAAACGGATCCGTAACGCATCCTGGGAATCACTGGTGTTGTGTGCCTGCATGATCCCATATGCCATGGTCTGTTTTTTTGCTCCCGCGGGGGTAAGATCCGCTCCGGAAAGCCCCTGCTTTCCTGCCTCGTGTGCCAGCTTATCGCCTTCCTCTTCCCGGATCAGGCAACTGCCTTCCGGTCCATTGACAAGGTAACAACCTGCATCGATCAGTTCCACTGCCATAATTACTCCTCCTGACTATATCTGATAAATTGCAAACCGCTCGCGGTCTTCCTTGCGACAGCTTGCTACAACATGAACGCCTTCCGGCAAATATTCCATAAGGGTTACATTTGCGTTATCCTTCAGATAGGATACCACATTCCCTGCAGAATAGGGAATCATCAAATCCGCTTCCGCGTATCTTTCTGCCAAAACCTCATCGATGGCTTCCAGCAGGATGTCCATTCCCTGTTTCTCTTCCGCGGAAATAAATACTCCCTGGTGGGTCTTTCCGTAAACAGCTCCCGGCATGACCTGTTCTTCCCGCAGCTGCAGGCTTCGCAGATCCGCCTTGTTAAACACCTGGATACGGGGGACTTCATCCGCCTTCAGATCCCGAAGGGTCTTCTCCGTCACCAGTTTCTGCTCCCTCCACATGGGATCGGAGCAATCCATAACATGAAGGATCACATCCGCTTCTGCTGCTTCTTCCAGTGTGGATTTAAAAGCTTCCACCAAATGGTGGGGCAGTTTATTAACAAACCCAACCGTATCGGATAACAGGAAGGGATGATGTCCCTCCGGAGCGATACGGCGAACGGTGGTATCCAAGGTGGCAAACAGCATATCCTTGACCATAACCTGCTTTTGCTTTAGTGTTTCCGGATCCCCTTTATCTTCCCCATACAATTCCAGCATGGCATTCATAAGTGTGGACTTACCGGCATTGGTATAACCCACCATGGCAACCCGGGGGATGTTTCCGTCGGCCCGTTTCTTTCTCTGCGTCCGGCGTTCCTGCTCTACTTCCTTCAGTTCTCTGTGCAGGGCATGAAGGCGTTGTTCCAACCTTCTCCGATCCAGCTCCAGCTGTTTCTCACCTTCTCCCTTACTGCTCATGGAACCGCTGGCACCACCCTGACGGGTCAGTGCATCGTGAAGTCCCACCAGTCTGGGCAGCATATATTGCAGCTGTGCAGCCTCCACCTGAAGACGTGCTTCGCGGCTTTTGGCTCTGGCCGCAAAGATCTGAAGGATCAACGTGCTTCGATCCATGACCGGAAGATGAAGTTCCCGCTGCAGATTACGTAGTTGTGCCGGAGATAAGGATTCGTCAAAGATGACCAGCTGTGCCTTTAAAAAAGCGGCTTCTTCCGCAATCTCTCCTACTTTACCGGGTCCGATATAAAATGCGGTGTTGGGCCGATCCATATTCTGAATGGCACTGCCCACCACTTCCATATCACAAGCCTGGGCCAGGCGAGCAAGCTCTTCCATGGAGGAAGAGATATCCCTAAACGCAGGTGACGGCCCGTCCACGGAAAGATCCGCGGATGAGCCGTTGTTATACATAATATTTGCGCCTACTAAATATACTTTTTCCATAAACCTCAGCGTGTTACTTTATCCAGATGCCAGATATCATCTACATATTCCTGAATGGTACGATCTGCAGAGAACTTACCGCTGGATGCCACATTTAAGATGGCACTCTTTGCCCAGCTGCCGGAATCTCTGTAATAATCCTCTACCTTCTGCTGTGCCTCGGCATAGGATCGGAAATCCTTCAGGATGAAATAGGTGTCTGCTCTGGAAGTAGACAATGTATTCAGCAGCGAATTATACAACGGACGGAACAGTTCCGGATTATCCTGGGAATACGTTCCGTTGATGAGCTGCATCAGTACCCGACGTACATCGGGATCGTTGTTAAAGATCTGATTGGGATCGTAGCCGCCGTAATTCTCAAACTGGATGACTTCATCTGCAGAAAGGCCGAAGATAAATGCGTTTTCAGCACCCACTTCCTCCACGATCTCTACATTTGCGCCATCCATGGTACCCAGTGTAAGAGCACCGTTGAGCATAAACTTCATATTACCGGTACCGGAAGCTTCCTTGCTGGCCGTTGAGATCTGTTCGGATACATCCGATGCCGCAAAGATGATCTCTGCATTGGATACCCGGTAATCTTCAATAAATACCACTTTGATCCGATTTCTGACATCTGCGTCATTATTTACCACATCTGCCACGGAATTGATCAGTTTAATGGTCAGCTTGGCATTCTGATAACCTGCTGCCGCTTTGGCACCGAAGATAAAGGTCCGGGGGATCATATCAATATCCGGGTTGTCCTTGATCTTGTTATATAAGTACATAACATGCAGGATATTCAGAAGCTGTCTCTTATATTCATGGAGTCTCTTTACCTGTACATCGAAAATGGATCTGGGATCCACGGTGATGCCGTTGTGCTCCTGTATGTATCTGGCCAGACGAACTTTATTCTGGTATTTGATATTCATAAACTCTGCCTGCGCCTTGGGATCATCGGCATACACCTTCAGTCCCGAAAGCCTGGACAGATCTGTGATCCATTCACTGCCTACATGAGCGGTCACCCACTGTGCCAGCAGCGGATTGGCATGTAACAGGAAACGTCGTTGGGTGATACCGTTGGTCTTGTTATTGAACTTCTCCGGCATCATCTCATAGAAATCCTTCAGTTCCTGCTTCTTCAGGATCTCAGTATGCAATCTTGCCACACCGTTGACGGAATAACCGGATACAATGGCCAGATGCGCCATCTTAACCTGTCCGTCATAGATCACTGCCATCTTGCGGATCTTCTCCTGAACATCCACGCCGGTTCCATCATAGGTCTTCTTAATGTCCTCAATGAAACGACGGTTGATCTCTTCAATGATCTGATATACACGGGGAAGTAATCTGGAGAACAGCTCGATGGGCCATTTCTCAAGGGCTTCCGACATGATGGTATGGTTGGTATAAGCACAGGTCTTCGTAGTGATGCTCCATGCTTCGTCCCAGGGCAGACCATAGTCATCCATCAGAACACGCATCAGTTCCGCAATGGCTACCGTAGGGTGGGTATCATTTAACTGGAAGGTTACTTTCTTGTAGAAGTCATGGATATCGTCGTGAGATCTCATGAACTTATCCACCGCCTCCTGTACAGAGGCGGAAATAAAGAAGTACTGCTGCTTTAAGCGCAGCTCCTTGCCGGCATAATGATTATCATTGGGATAGAGGACTTCCACAATATTGCGGGCCAGGTTTTCCTGTTCCACAGCCTTGCGGTAATCTCCCTTATCAAAGGAATCCAGCTGGAAGCATTGTACCGGCTCCGCATCCCAGATCCGCAGTGTATTCACGATCCCGTTTCCATAACCTACAATGGGCAGGTCATAGGGGATCGCCTTCACCGACTGATAATCTTCCTGGGTAAAGATACCCTTTCCGTTCTCGTCGGTATGATAGTTGACGTAACCGCCAAACTTAACGATCTTGGTATATTCCGGACGTCTCAGTTCAAAAGGATTGCCATCGGCAAGCCAGTCATCGGGTACTTCCCTTTGATAACCGTCCTGGATCTGCTGCTTGAACATACCGTAGCGATATCGGATACCACAGCCGTATGCCGCATACCCCAAAGTGGAAAGGGAATCCAAAAAGCAGGCTGCCAGTCTTCCCAGACCACCGTTTCCAAGAGCCGCATCCGGCTCCTGATCTTCGATCACATTCAGGTCCAGCCCCATCTCATTCAGCGCGGCTCTGACTTCCTTATCGGCTCCCATGTTGATCACGATATTACCCAGAGCTCTTCCCATCAAGAACTCCATGGACATGTAGTAAACGATCTTGGGATCCTTCTTGTCATAAGCCTTCTGGGTCTCCATCCAATCGTCTACCACCTGATCCTTAAGGGCATAAGCAACCGCCGTAAAGATCTGACGATCGGTTGCTTCCTCCATGGTCTTACGATAAAGAGTACGCACATTATACTGCACGCTTCTCTTAAATAATTCCTTATCAAACTTCGGTTTTGATGTTTTTTTCAGCACTCCCATACACTCCTTATTCCCGCTCTAGATGCGTTCTACGGAAATGTTGCAATCTTCCCCGTTGATGTTCCAGGACTTGGTCACACCAAAACTGCCCTCCGTAACGATCTCTTCAGCAAGCACCTTGTCTGCAATAGCGGTCTTGTTCTTATTTACAACCTCAGCCAGTTTCTCATTTCCGGAAACAGCTACACGGATGCGGTCCATTACTTCAAAATCCGCTTCCTTACGCATGGTCTGGATCTTGGAGATGATCTCTGCCGCATATCCTTCCTCAATGAGCTCCTCGGTGAGATTCGTGTCTATTACTACTGTAACATAATTGTCAGCCTGTGTCTCGTAGCCTTCTTTCTGGGTCATATCGATCAGAAGGTCTTCTTCCAGAAGAGAAACTTCTCCTCCCTCCAAAGCCAGTTTCAGCACACCGTTTCCGCGAAGCTCATCCATGGCTGCATTGCCGTCCAGCTCGCTTAATGCCTTCTGGATCTGGCCCAGCTGCTTGCCATACTTCGGTCCTACGGTACGAAGCTGCGGCTTGAAGGTATAGGTGGTAAAATCTCTTACATCTTCGGTGAAGATCACCTGCTTTACGTTCAGTTCTTCTCTTACGATCTCCTGGGAAAGGTCGCCCAGCGTATGATCTGCCTTTACATACATGGTAGCGATAGGCTGACGGTTCTTGATATTGGATGCGTTTCTGGCAGCACGGCCCATAACAACGATCTTCAGGACTTCATCCATATCTGCTTCCAGCGTAGTATCGATGAGAGATTCATCTGCTACGGGATAGTCACACAGATGAATGCTTTCCGGTGCATTCTGATTGATGCTGCGTACCAGGTTCTGATACATTTCTTCGGTCATGAAAGGTACCATGGGCGCAGAGAGCTTACACAAGGTCACCAGCGCGGTGTACAGTGTCATGTAAGCATTGATCTTATCCTGCTCCATGCCCTTTGCCCAGAAACGTTCTCTGCTGCGGCGTACGTACCAGTTACTCATTTCGTCTACAAAATCATCCAGTGCATGTGCTGCTTCCGTGATCTTATAATCATTTAAATCTGCATCCACTTCCTTCACTACGGTGTTCAGGCGGGATAACAGCCACTTATCCATAACCGTAAGGCTTCCGGGATCCAGGGTATATCCGGACGGATCAAAGGAATCGATATTGGCATACAGGATATAGAATGCATAGGTATTCCAGAACGTTCCCATGAACTTACGCTGGCCTTCCTGTACAGCCTTTCCGTGGAATCGCTTGGGCAGCCAGGGAGAAGAATTGATGTAGAAATACCAGCGGATGGCATCTGCACCGTAGGTCTCCAGGGCATCGAAGGGATCCACTGCATTTCCCTTGGACTTACTCATCTTCTGGCCGTTCTCATCCATGACCAGACCCATTACGATAACATTCTCATAAGGCGCCTTGTTGAACAGGATGGTTGACTCTGCCAGCAGAGAATAGAACCAGCCTCTGGTCTGATCCACTGCTTCGGAGATGAACTTTGCAGGGAACTGCTGCTCAAACAGCTCCTTATTCTCAAACGGATAATGATGCTGTGCATAAGGCATGGCACCGGAATCGAACCAGCAATCGATCACTTCCGGAACACGACGCATGGTCTTACCGCACTTAGGGCAGGTAATGGTCACTTCATCAATGTAAGGACGGTGAAGTTCTACCTTGGCAGCATCGGGATTACCGGATAATTCTGCCAGTTCCTGACGGCTTCCTACGGAAAGACGCTCGCCGCAGTCCTCGCATTCCCAGATATTTAAAGGAGTTCCCCAGTAACGGTTACGGGAAATACCCCAATCCTGAATATTCTCCAGCCAGTCACCGAAACGGCCCTTACCGATGGACTCGGGGATCCAGTTAATGGTGTTGTTATTACGGATCAGATCATCCTTTACGGCAGTCATCTTGATGAACCAGCTCTCACGCGCATAGTAGATCAGAGGGGTGGAGCATCTCCAGCAGTGAGGATAATCATGTTCAAAATTGGGTGCTGCAAACAAGAGCTTACGCTCAT
Source organism: Lachnospiraceae bacterium (assembly GCA_024683155.1). Classification (GTDB taxonomy): domain Bacteria; phylum Bacillota; class Clostridia; order Lachnospirales; family Lachnospiraceae; genus JAILDL01. Next base: position 26,182 of record JAIKYN010000314.1, read on the forward strand.
CCAGATCCTTCAGCACCTCAGGATCTGCTTCCTTAACGAATTTTCCTGCAAAAGGAGTATCTTCGGTCATGTTACCCTTGGCATCTACAAACTGCAGGAAGGGTAAGTCATAATTCCGACCGATACGGGAGTCATCCTCACCGAAAGCAGGTGCGATATGGACGATACCGGTACCGTCTGTCATGGTTACATAATTATCTACCGTTACGAAATGTGCGGCTTTGTGCTGCTTATCGGCAGTCTTTGCAGCGCACTCATATAAAGGCTCATACTCCCGCTTCTCCAGATCGGTTCCCTTATAGGTCTCCAGAACTTCATACGCGGGCTTGCCGTCTTCTGCCAGCTTGCCAAGTACAGTATCCAGCAGGGCCTGCGCCATATAATAGGTATAGCCGTCTGCAGCCTTAACCTTTACATAAATCTCATCCGGATTTACGCAAAGTGCGGTATTACTGGGCAGTGTCCAGGGGGTTGTGGTCCATGCAAGGAAATATGCATCCTCTCCCTTGGCCTTAAAGCGAACAATGGCAGAACGCTCCTTAACAGTCTTATAACCCTGTGCTACCTCGTGAGAAGAAAGAGGAGTTCCGCAACGAGGGCAATAAGGAACTACCTTAAAGCCCTTATATAACAGGCCCTTGTCCCAGATCTCTTTTAACGCCCACCACTCGGACTCGATAAAATCATCGTCATAGGTAACATAGGGGTTATCCATGTCGGCCCAGAAACCGACGGTATCGGAGAACTGCTCCCACATTCCCTTATATTTCCATACAGATTCCTTACATTTCTCAATGAAAGGCTCCATGCCGTATTTTTCGATCTGATCCTTACCGTCCAGACCCAGAAGCTTTTCTACTTCCAGCTCAACGGGAAGACCATGGGTATCCCATCCGGCTTTACGGGGAACCATATATCCTTTCATGGCGCGATAACGGGGGATCATATCCTTAATGACACGGGTCTCCACATGTCCGATATGAGGCTTTCCGTTTGCAGTCGGAGGTCCGTCATAGAATGTGTAGGTCTCTCCTTCTTTTCTGCTGTCGATACTCTTCTGGAAAATATCATGCTCTTTCCAGAATGCGCAGGTCTGCTTCTCACGATCTACGAAATTCAGATCACTGTCTACTTTTTGATAAATAGTTGCCATGTTCTTCTCCTTAAAAATTGGGTAAAAAAAACCTCGTCCAGTAATAGGACGAGGTAAAGTCACCTTGTTTCACCACCTGTTACTCCCTACTTGCTTATGAACGGATCTCAGCGTCATAGGTCCGCCCGTAACGAGGGCGCATCGTCAGGATCTACTGTAAGTTTCAACCCTGCTGCTCGGGAGTGATCTTCCCTGATCCGCTTTCCACACCGGTTCTCACCCTTCCGGTTCTCTGTAAGGAGCTTCTGATCAGCTACTGTCTCCGTCTTAGCATTTAACTGTGGACATTATATAGCCTTCCATTTTTATCTGTCAAGGATTTGTCGGCTTTTCTTCCTTAATAATGCAAACATAAGATCTTTTTATCTCCCCTGCTCTCTCCCCGCTGTTCATCCTCTGACAAGACAGTTGTAAATACTTTTTAGGCGCAGACCTTGCTTTATAAGGTCTTTGTGGTATATCATGTTTTCAATCGTTGCAATGGCAACCTATTTTATGGCGTGGTCTTACCACACAGAAAGAGAGTACAAATGGATCGTCAGAATCTTACCTTACTTACCGACCTTTATGAATTAACCATGATGCAGGGGTATTTCAAGAACAAGAATGCCAACCAGACCGTTATCTTTGATGCATTCTACCGTACCAATCCTTTAAACGGCGGTTATGCGATCATGGCCGGTTTGGAGCAGGTGATCCAGTATATCAAGGAACTTCACTTTGATCAGGAAGATATTGATTATCTTGCTTCTGTCGGTGTCTTTTCTCAGGACTTTCTGGATTATCTCAAGGATTTCCACTTCTCCGGCAGCATTTACGCCATTCCCGAAGGTTCTGTGGTATTCCCCAGAGAACCCCTGGTTAAAGTCATCGCTCCCATTGCGGAAGCACAGCTGGTAGAAACCGCCATCTTAAATATCATCAATCATCAGACCCTTATCGCCACCAAGTCCTCCCGTGTCTGCTATGCAGCCAAGGGCGACGGTATCATGGAATTTGGCCTTCGAAGAGCCCAGGGCCCGGATGCCGGTACCTATGGTGCAAGAGCCGCTGTTATCGGTGGCTGTATCGGAACTTCCAATGTTCTTTGCGGCCAGCTGTTTGATGTTCCTGTAAAAGGAACCCACGCCCACAGCTGGATCATGAGTTTTCCGGATGAATACTCTGCATTTAAATCTTATTCCGAATTATATCCCAATGCCTGCCTGCTTCTGGTAGACACCTATGATACCTTAAAAAGCGGTGTTCCCAATGCCATCCGTGTCTTCAGGGAGATGCGGGAAGCCGGCATTCCTTTAAAGGGCTACGGGATCCGTCTGGACAGCGGAGATCTGGCTTACCTTTCCAAGAAAGCCCGTAAAATGCTGGATGACGCCGGATTCCCCGATGCCATCATCTCTGCTTCCAATGATCTGGATGAATACCTCATCGATTCCCTGAAGGCGCAGGGCGCTGCCATAACCTCCTGGGGTGTGGGAACCAACCTGATCACCAGTAAGGACTGGCCTTCCTTCGGCGGTGTATACAAACTTTCCGCCATCCAGGGACCTGACGGAAGCTTCATTCCCAAGATCAAGCTTTCCGAAAATACCGAGAAGGTTACCAATCCGGGCAACAAGAAGATCTATCGTGTCTATGAGAAAGAAGATCATAAAGTGAAGGCAGACCTGATCTGTCTGGCAGATGAAACCTTCTCCGAGGACCAGGATCTGATGCTGTTCGATCCGGCCGAACCCTGGAAGAAGACCCATATGACCGCCGGCACATACACACTCAGGGAAATGATGGTGCCTGTTTTCGAAAACGGCCAGTGCGTCTATGAATCTCCCAAGGTTATGGATATCCGTGCCTATGCCCAGGAAGAGCTCTCCACTTTGTGGGATGAGACAAGACGTCTGGTAAATCCTCACCAGGTGTATGTAGACTTGTCGGATAAGCTTTATAAGACTAAAATTGAATTATTGGATCAGATGCACAAGGAGGCATGATCCCCGGAGGCAGCCTATGGTTTATTTTATTACCGACTCGGTAGCAGATCTGTCCGAAGAGACGGTCCGAGAATTTGATATCACCGTTGTTCCTACTCCCATTACCATTGATGGTACCCAGTATCTGGATGGTCAGACCCTGACGCCGGATCGTTTATTCCGGATCGTGAATGAGGGAGAGCATGTCATCGAGACACATCATGCCACAGCCGCTACCTTTGAAGAGTACTTCCTTCCATTTGCCAAAGAGGGGAAATCCGTGATCTGCCTGTGCTATTCTTCCGCCATCGGCGACAACTATGCTGCTGCGCGGATCGCTCAGTACAGTGTGGAAGACGTTTATCCGGATTTCGATCTGACCATTATCAACACCAAATGTGCTTCTGCCGGTTACGGCCTGCTGGTATACAAGCTGGCCTCCATGCAGAAACAGGGGGCTGACAAGGAACAGCTTTTAAAAGCAGCAGATTTCTATGTAAATCATATCCATCATTCCTTTGTGATCACCAAGCTTCAGTATTTCATGAAGAACGGACTGATCCAGAAGGGCATCGCGCAGATCGGCGATACACTGGATCTGAAACCGGTGATGTATGTGGACGAAGAAGGTTCCCTTCAGCTGCAGATTCCCATGCACGGGACCCGGAAAGCTCTGGATTACATGGTAGAACGGGCAGAAAAAAGCTGTTCTTCTTTTGCCGGACAGACCATTGCTTTCTGCTACTGGGATGAACAGGAACATCTGGATTATATCGTAAATGCCGTAAAAGAACGGTTAAAGCCTGCCGATATCCGTATCAGCAAGATCGGTTGTGCCATCGGTGCCCATTCCGGCTCCGGCATCATCGGCATGTGCTACCTGGATGCGGACGATTCCAAACTTCAGAGCGAATAAAAAAACGGGCGAGATCGCCCGTTTTTTTATCCTTCCGTATCCGCATTTTCGATATACATCTTGTAGAAATAGCCCTTCTTATCCAGAAGTTCTTCAAAGGTTCCCATCTCTTTGATCTCGCCTTCTTTCATAACCACGATCTTATCCGCTCCCTGTATGGTCTGCAGTCTGTGGGCCACCATAAAGGTTGTGCGGTCTTTGGTCAGATTTTCAATGGCTACACTGACTTCCCTCTCGGAAATGGCATCCAGGGCAGAGGTTGCTTCATCCAGAATGATCACCTTGGGATCCCGGATCAGGGCACGGGCTATGGAAATTCGCTGTTTCTGCCCACCTGAAAGCTTGTCTCCCCGTTCTCCTACCAAAGTATCCAGCCCCTGCGGCAGTTTCCGGATCACCGTGCGAAGTCCGGCTTCATCAATGACCTGCTCCAGCCTCTCTTCACTGATATCGGTTGTTCCGTACAGGATATTATCCCGGATACTGCCTCCGAACAGCACCGTCTCCTGCGGCACCACAGCCAGAAAACGGCGGTAGCTTCTCAGGCTGATATTTTCTATATTTTTTCCGTCAATGGCAAGGCTTCCTTCCGTTGCCATACAAAATCCCAGGATCAGATTGATCATGGTCGTCTTACCGGCTCCGGATTCTCCCACAAATGCCACCGTTTCATGGGGCTTTATTTCCAGATTTACCTTCTGCAGTACCGGTACTCCGGACTTTGGATAGGTATAACTCAGATTCCTGAAATCATAGCCTCCCTTTAAGTCGTCCATGATCTCCTTTTCCGCATCATCTTCGATCTCTTCCGAAAGGAGAACTTCTCCGATGCTGTTTACCGATTCAAGACCCTTGGAAATGGTGGGCAGTAAATTCAGCAAGGAAGAAACCTGGCCCACGATGGTGGTAAAGTAGCTTTGATACAGCACCACATCACCGGTGGGAATATCCTTACGAATGGCAAGGTATGCGGTAAATACCAGGCAGACTACCTGGAAGATCTGGAAACATACCCAGCTGACGGCGCCGAAATTTGCCTGGATCATATCCAGCTCATAACCTTCCTTGGCGATCTCGTTGACCCGGTAATCCATTTTACGGATTTCTTCTTCTTCCAGGGCATGGGCTCTGGTTACCGGAACCAGCTCCACCATCTCCATTACTTCCGCACTGGCCTGTTCCATTTCTTTACGGAATTTCTGATTATGCTTCTTAATGGGTTTCTTAAAGGTGATCACCAGTACCGCTGCCAGGGGAACCATCAGCACAAAGAAAATAAATACGATCTTACTTCGTAAAATAGTCACCACCATGGCAACCGAAATATTGATGATAATATTAAGCAAACTGACAAACAGCTGGGAAGACAGGGTTTCAACCGCCTCCACATCACGGATGATCTTACTTTGCAGTCTTCCGGACTCCATATCTTTCTGATACGGTATGGAAAGCTGCTGGATCTTGTGCACTAACGTACTACGAAGACCGGCCTCCACATTTCGGATCGCCTTACTTCGAAAATGCACATGCAGATAATTCATGGGCAGATTGATGATATACAATAAGGCCAGGATCCCGGCGTTGAGCAGCACCAGGTGAAATACATCCGTATACTCTCCGGTAATATAATTAATGATATTGGCTGTTACAACCGGCAATACCCAGGTCGGGCTGTGCTTGATCACATACGTAATGGTGGAAAAGAAGAAGTAATGATAATATCCCTTATAGAAACCGATCAGGGTTCCCAAAGGGTTATTCTTATGCTTTTCATAGCTTTCAAAGAACACATCGGTACGTATTTTCATTCCGTCAGATCCTTTCTTCGGAAGTCCTTAAAGGTCACGGTAACCGGAGTATTACCACTGTAGACCCCCATACCGGCCATGGCTCCTGTAAAGCGTTTGCCCATACGCACCCCTTCATCGGATAAACAGGTAACACGTTCCAGTGTATGCAGCAATGTCTTTTCCCGTCCCTTTCGGGTATAGAAGCCACGCTTTAAACCGTCACTTTCCATCACCAGAGTATACTGTGTTTCATCTCCTACCGCAAAGGTTTTCTGAAAATCCACTTTACCGGCATGTTCCCATAAAAGCAGTTCGATCTTTCCTTCGCGAGGGATCGCTCCAAAAAAGACAAAAGAATTCTCATCGTAATATCCCATCAGTCCTGCCATGGGTATCTGTTCCATGGAATTCCCCTCCCAAGGGCCTGATCCCTGTAAAGCTTCTGAAGACAGCTCTTTAAATGCCTGCGAAATCTCCACGGTAACCTCCACGGTTTCCCGGAAGGCTTTCTGTCTGCAGAACATCATATTTCTTGCGCCTACACGGGAAAACGGCTCCCGGCTTCCCCGGATCCTCCAGGTCCCGCTACCGTCAGCTGCTCCTTCATAAGAAACCGCACCTTCTTCCCAGGGTCTGGGGGATACAAATTCCGTAGGCAGGCCGAAAACATTCATATTCTTCAAATTCGTAACATGCGTTATTTCCGGATAGGGTTTTCTCTGAAAACAGGACGGTCCTTTTCCGCGGTTTACAACCGGCCATCCCTCGGCGGTCCATTCCACCGGATCCAGTGCTGTTTCTCGTCCCAGAATGGTATAATCCTCTACTTTGCGTCCGCACAGATATACCATGTACCAACGGCCATCCGGCGTATCCACCAGTTCTCCGTGACCGCATCTCTGAATGGGGGCATTTTCATCCCACTGTCGCATAATGGGATTCCAGGGACAGGGTTCATAATTGCCCTTCAGCGTTCTGCTTCTGAAAATGCTGACTCTGTGTCCGGGTCCCGTTCCGCCTTCTGCCAGTATCAGATAGTAATAACCGTCTTTGCGGAAAAGATGCGGGCCTTCCGGTGCCCGTTTATTATCTCCGTAGCAGAGCATCTCGGCCTGGGAGATCTGCTTTGTACAATCTTTGTCCAGCTCCAGGATCCGTGCTCCACGATTAAGCAGCATATAATTGCGGCCATCCTCGTCGTGGAAGAGACACGGATCGATCCCGTCTTCATCGATCCATACCGGCTGGCTGTAGGGTCCTTCCGGCCGTGTTGACGTAACGATCATCTGGCGGCGGTAGACGATCTCCTTGTCTACATCTGCATGATAGGATTCTGCTTTCCGAAGTCCGGAAGGAAGCGGTCCTGCTTCCCGGTTCGGATGCACATCGTTTCTCCGATATGTAACGGTAATGTGAAATTGACCGTCAAAGTAGGAAATGTCCGGCGCCCAATATCCGCGGCCGCCTTCCAGGTCATCCAGTCCCGCCCACTTGGGATCGGTAACCGCATATCCTATGATCTCCCAATGGATCAGATCCCTGGAGTGTGATACCGGAATACAGGGGAAGTATACAAAGGATGAGTTTACCATATAATAATCTTCCCCCACCCGGATCACGGAAGGGTCCGGAAACATTCCCGTCCGGATGGGATTTCGGTAGAAATCTTCTTTTTTTGCTCCCAGGTGCTTTTCCAGATAGGCAAGGATCTCCTTCGCCCCTGCTTTTTCAGCCTCATCCCAGGGCGTTATCAGCTCCCTGTCTCCTTCCAGCGGATCCATACAGCACTTCTCTACCAGATAGGCAAAAACAGGAACACTACCGGAACGCGCTGCATAGTGCAGTGCGCCTCGATAGTGTTCGTCCTTCTCATTTAAACTGATCCTGGAATACTCCGTCAGGTATCGAACAGCCTCTAAATCCCCTTGTTCACAGGCATAAAAGAAGGTTTCTCCATCTACCAACGCGGGGTCATTTATTAATTCCTGATGTAATTTTTCTACATCCAGATCCTTGATCAGTTGCATCAACTCTTGCATAACTATCGTTCCTCTATCAGCCGTTGATTTCGATCTTCACAGCCTCATTTAATGCCTCCGGCTCTGCGATCAGCTCCGCATAGACCCCTCCCATCCGGATCAGTTCTCTTGCAATCATTCCTGCAAAAGTCATGGCACCTGCATATTTCAAATGGGTATTGTCTACCTGGCCTTCCGGTGCTCTGGAATACTCTCCGGGAACAGTATGCATGAAATACTGAATCGTTTCCGCATCCCCTTCCTTTGCCAGAAACGCACGACTGATACTCCATAAATCAATAACAGGCGTTTCAAAACGTTTCCCTGCTTCAAAGATTGCCTTTACGTAAGGTTCATGTGCGGACGGTGTTTTCAATGTACCGTCTGTTGCAAATAATCTTCTCTCCAGCGGAGTGATCAGCACCGGATATGCGCCGTGCTTCTTTGCCGTCTCCACAAAAATTCCAAGATTATCTATAAAGTCTCCGTCCGGATGCGTCCCTCTTAAAGGATCCTCCAGTTTTTCATCATTGTGTCCGAACTGAATGAACAGAAAGTCTCCTTTCTGAATGTTCTCATCAATGGCCGGAAGCCTGCCTTCTGCCAGAAAGCTCTTGGTACTTCTGCCGTTTTCTGCATGGTTATAAATCACCACATCCGGTTTTACATAACGATCAAATGCCTGGCCGATGCCGGTCTGGGGAAATGTAACGAACAGATTGGTTTTGACGGTAGAATCTCCCGCCCAGTATATGGTTCTCATAGATGAAACTCCTTTTTCCGCTTTTTAAAAAAGAGTGTACCCTGTGTGAGTACACTCTTTTGTTCATTTTATTCTTTTACCGCACCGATGTTAATACCCTTTACGAAGTACTTCTGTAAGAAAGGATAAACGATCATGAAAGGAATGACGGCCACCATAATGGCCGCATTCCGCACGGTATTTTCTGTAGCGGAACCCGCCGCAGAAGGAAGATCACTTCCCATGATGATGCTTCGCAGCTTCATCTGGAAGTTATACAGATTGGAATCATTGATATACAGTTTATAGTTTGTATAGTTGTTCCAATAGTTTACCGCAAACATCAATCCGATGGATGCCAGACCTGCTTTGGACAGGGGAAGCACGATACGGATAAAGGTCTGCATCGGGCTACATCCGTCAATCTCTGCTGATTCAAACAGAGAAGAAGGAATGCCTTCAAAGAAGTTACGCATAAGCACCAGGTCGTATATATTGATCGCCGGGATCAAGGTGACCGCCCATAGCGTATTGGTCAGGTGGAGTGCTCTTACTACCAGGTAGGTAGGGATCATACCACCGGTAAATACCATGGTAAACAGCAGATATCCGGAAATAAAACCTCTTCCGGGAAGATCATACTGGATCAGTACATATGCAGTCAGGGTCGATAACAACAGACCCATGAAGGTACCACCTACAGTGGTGATCACAGAAATGATCAGTGGATGGTACAAGGTAGGGTTGGTAAATACGGATACATACCCGTCGAAACCAAATTCCTTCGGCCAGAATCGCATACCGTAAGCTGTCTTCAGATCCAGAGAGTCTACTACAACTTTCCAGATCGGGATCAGCACGATCAGACAGATCACAATGAAGATCAGTGCGTTGATCACATGGAATGCATGAATCTTAGGCTTTGATGTATTGTTTACTTTTGATTTTGCCATCTCTTCACACCTCCCTTATATGATTCCGCGTCCGCGGACCTTCTTGCTCAACCAGTTACATAAGAGAACAAGGAAACAGCCAACCAATGACTTGGCCAGACCAACTGCGGTGGTATAACCGTAGTTTGCAATGGTCGCACTCTGGAAGGTCTGATAGTAAACATAGGTCTGCAATACGTTGGTAGAAATCTTAACTGCATCATTCTGTAAAACGAATACGGACTCGAACAGGTTCATAACCTTTGCAAGATCCAGGATCAGAACGATAACAATGGTGTTCATCAAAGCAGGAAGTGTGATATAACGCATCTTCTGGAATCTGGATGCGCCGTCGATATCACCCGCTTCATAAATTTCCGGATTGATTCCGGATAAGGTTGCCAGGAAGATAATGGTTCCCCAACCGGTGTCCTTCCAAAGGTTGATGATAAAGAACCAGATGGTCCAGGTATTTGCCTTTGCCAGGAAGTATATCTCTGATCCTTTTTCAACCACTCCCAGATTTACCAGGATCGTGTTTACAAGACCTGCACTACTGGGAGAAAGGATCATGGTAAATACCGATGCCGTTACTACCCAGGAAAGGAAGTGCGGCAGGTATATTATTGTCTGTGCTATTTTTTTGAAATGAATATTGATGATCTCATTTAAGAACAAAGAAACGATGACTGCCGAAACCGTATTCAGCAGCAACTTTGTAATACTCATATAAAGCGTGTTGCCAAATGCTTTCACAAATTCTGCAGTGGCGAACATCTTCGTAAAGTTGGCAAGGCCTACCCAATGTTCCTGTAAGTATTCGAACAAAGGCTGGCTTGTCTTGATCCCGTTGTAGTTGGTAAATGCATAGATATTACCAAACATGGGAATGTAGTTAAAGATAAAGGCCAGGATCATGATAGGAAGTGCCATTAAATAAAAACCACGATACTTCCAGATTCTCTTCTTTACACTTTTTTTCTGAGAAGCCTTTAACATTTCCAGGTTCTTAGCGATAGCCGGATCGACTTTTTTAGCCATATCTGTTACTCCTTACGCTATTTATGGTTACCCGTTTTTATACTCCGTTTATTTTGAAAAAATGGAGCAGGGGAGTTTCCTCTGCCCTGCTCCATACCTACACATTTATTAGTTCAGTGCATTCAGAGAATCAACGATTGCCTGAGAGTTTGCAGCGTATCCGCCTGCTTCGAACTCAGCATAAGCATCGTCAACGGTCATCTGGTTCTGAGCAACCTTAGCGATCAGCTCAGCCTTCTTATTCCAAAGGTCACCATTGTAGTTCTGCATCTCATCGGTCGTTACAGCCAGATCAGCAACTCTGGAATTGTTGTTGAACATAGCCTGAGAAGCCTTAGCTTCTTCCGCTACGGTTGCAAGTCCGGGATCCTCACCCTCGAAGGTTGCAAGAGACAGCATGGGATCAATGTGATTCTTCTTATAGAAGGTACCAGGTGTTTCAAGGTTCTCTAACATATGGAATTCGCCTTCAGCGTACTCATAAGTCTTAGCATCCTCACCCTCACCAAAGGTAAAGGTCTCAGCTGCGGTAGACCAGTGTGTACCTTCCACACCATATGTCCACAGGGTCTGCATATCGCCACCGTCTAACAT